>NZ_FNJW01000001.1 GCF_900102725.1 Carnobacterium viridans
CTTTGAAGAATAACGAGTGACTGGACCACTAGCCAAACGATTATTACTTCTAGTCTTTTTCTTTTGTGGTCTAGCTGCTTTTTAAAAAGGAGCTACTCCCATTTTACTAAATAATTAGAGAAAAGAAAAACTTATTTTTTAGACATGAGCAAAGCGAATTTTTAAATTCCGAAGGAATTTTCACACAAAAAACTATCTTAAAGAGACACGGATACGTGATCATTTTAAGATAGTTTTTTAGATTCTAGGAAGCAATATACATCATCTTTTTAGATGATGTATAAGTGCGCCCTTTGTTTAATCTCTGATCTGAGCACCCACGATTTTTTATCGTGTATAAGTGCGCCTTTTTACTTTTCTTTACGCCGAATACCTCCAATTTTTAAGTGGGGTATAAGTGCGCCCTTTATTTAAAATATAAAAAGGGGGGTAGATCAAAAAAAAATAAGTCCCAGAAATTAAGAGATAAAATATAAAATCTAAAGTCAAAATAAAAAAATAAACGGAGATTACTTTATCTCTTTTTATCTTTTTTATTTTGACTTACTTTTTAAAAAATCGAGCAAAGCGACAACAAACTTTTATACTTATTTTGAAAAAATAAAATATAAAGGAGCGTAAGGTTCTAGGAAATTTCCTAGCAGGTCAAAACAATGTTTTGGGGTTTGTGACTACAAACCCGTTGCCTGCCAAACAAGAATTTAACAGTTGAAAATCAGAAGTCGTTCGGTAAATAAAAAAAGGAACTTGATCTAGTTCCCTCTAAAAAATTAATTAACCCCTTTTTTTAAAATAAAAACAGTCAAAAATATCTATAAACTATCTCTTTATCTTTACGTAATTTGAAACAAAGATACAGTTGATTCATACTAAAAATGAATCAAAATAATTTTTAAAAAACGAACCGTTAGGAGTTTAAAAATGAATAAAAAAACTTTTTGGATACTAGCTAGTACATATGCAGCGACAACGTTTATTTTTAACACTGTGTTACATACAGCTTTTGGTGCTTTCTTAATGACGTTAAGTTATTTTGGATTAGCTTTTGCTATTATTTCGTTTATCTACCTGCTGATTCAATCTTTTTTACGTCAATTTTTTTATAATCGCAAAAAAGATCCTGCAGATAAGTGATAGGAATTAGGATACGTCCTATTCATTATCGATTTAAAGGTCCATTTAACGCCCTCTAAAGAGTTTAAAGATAAAACAGGTGTAATTATGCGATATTCGTTAGAAACGATTTAAACGAGTGTTTTTTAACGATTGAGCCTTTGGGTTTGTAGGGTTTACCCTGCACGAACGAAGTGAGCTCTTTACTTGTTTGATTCTTAGCTAAAACAAGCCTTTAAGCCGTTCTACAAGAAGTTACTACAATCCTCTCTCTTTCATTGCAAATGGAGCGGAGCGACTTCTTTTGATCTTCTAAGATGTCTTTTAGCTTACGGAGTAAGGTTTCATTTTTTATTTTAATCTCTATTTTTTATTTGGTTCTCTTATATAAACCTTATATATATCTTTTATAAATCTTTTATAAACCTTTTTAAACCCTTTTAGACCTCCTTTCCGTCGCGTCCTGTATGGTGTTGTAGACTAGTAAAGGGTACTTTTTGTCTGAGTAAAGGGTACTTTTTGTCTGAGTAAAGGGTACTTTTTGTCTGAGTAAAGGGTACTTTTTGTCTGAGTAAAGGGTACTTTTTGTCTGAGTAAAGGGTACTTTTTGTCTGAGTAAAGGGTACTTAGGGGTTCCAAAGTACCCTTTGTAAATGTTATAATAATTTCTGTGAAGGAGAGTGTTAATTTATGAATGAAATTGTAAAAATAAGTAATCAAATGAATACTTTAGGTTTTAGGAATTTTACTTCTAAAGAAATGGATCTATTCTTTGCTATTTGTTCTAGAGTAAGAGAACAAGGCACTCAAGAATTAGCGTTTTCCTTTGAGAAATTAAGAGAACTGAGTAGTTATAAACCAACTTCAAATGATAGATTTGTTGACGACTTGATACGAACTAATACAAAACTAATGAATCTCAATGTTAATTTTGATGATGGTAATGAGTATGTAGCGTTTGTTCTTTTCCCTACTTTTAGAATCAACCGAGAAGAACAAACTTTAAAAATTGCTGTAAATAATGAATTTTCTTTTTTACTAAATGAATTAACAAATAACTTTGCGAGATTTGAATTAGAGCAATTTACTTATCTAAAAAGTAGTTATGCAAAAACAATGTATCGGCTTTTAAAGCAATTTAAATCAACTGGTTTTTTTGTGATTTCTATTGAAGAATTTAGAGAAACATTAGATATTCCAGTGAATTACCGTATGAGTGAGATTGACAAAAAAGTGTTTGCCCCAATAAGAAAAGAATTATTTCCCTTATATGATCGATTTGAAATTGAAAAAGTTAAAAAAAAGGGAAATAAAATTGTTCAACTTAAGTTTCATTTCATGGAGAAAACTGCACCTAAAAAGATTAAAGTTCCGCTACATGATTTTACTAAGTAATATGTATTTTATATTAGTGATATATCACTAATATATGTCTACAATAAAGTGTTTTAAGGAGGTTCAAACGTTGAAAGATATTGAAGGAAAAGAAATGTTTACATTCTCTGAAGTGCTTGAAAAGGTTGATTTATCAGAATCCGCCCTTAGAAAATACGTATCTTTAATTGATAAGCAGTCACCTGACGGGAAATATTTCTATCGAAACAAAAAAAATCATAGATTATATTCTCTTACTGATATAACACTACTACAACAATTAGTAGCGCTAAAGTCTACTGGTATAACACTAGATAACGCTATAAATCAAGCTTTGTTCTCTGTGGGGTATAGTAGTGTTACAGTCGAAGATACAGAGGAAGCTGTATCTGGTGTAACACTACAATCTATTATGTCAGTAGTATACAAGCAGGTAAAAATTATGGAAAAGCAAGCAAATAATATTGAACGGTTAGAAACATTGGTAGAAAAATTACTTCCTGCAGAAGAAGAAAAGAATAATCAATTAGATACACCTGCAGACAATAAAACAAAGATTGAGTTTGTTGATCCTAGTGAACCAGCACAAGTAAAAAAAGGATTCTTTAGCCGTCTTTTTAACAAAAAAGAATAGGCGATTACACCGCTGATTAAAGCACAATCGTGTATTGAGGGTGGACATAAAAAAAGAACCCTGGGGTTAAAGGGTTCAGGATACACGATTTTATGCAATTTCATGTATTGCAACTTGGGAAGTATCTTTAGTTATTCTTCGTACTCTTCATACCAAAGGTCTTCTTTCGTATCATCATCAGGATTAGGGAAAATGAACATGAGATAATAATTTTTCC
>NZ_FNJW01000002.1 GCF_900102725.1 Carnobacterium viridans
ATTTTTCTATCAGTCTCTTTGGTATGGGTTACCGGTACGCCTATTTTTGCTGAAAACGCCAAACAAGCTTTAGGAAACTTAGCGCGCACAACAAAAAGAACAATATGGCAGCAGCCTACATGAATACACCGTTAAAGAAGCGATTCACGACAAAGCTGTCTTAGGCTTTCAAATTGAATACAAAAGTACTTTTTTCAGATGATGAGTTAGACGATTTGATAGTAAAGCTAGATCCAAGTATAGAATTAGCAAGTATGTCTGAACAAGAAAAGGAACGCATGATTCCAAAATCCGTTTATGAAGACGAAAAGCATATGTTAGAAGTCATTCATTCAATTGTAAACAAATCTCGACGAAAATTAGGCTTTCAAAATGGTCCAGGTAAAACGTACAATGCTGTGTTAACGACATCTTCTATTGCACAAGCCCAACGTTACTATGAGTTGTTTAAAAAAGTGGTTGCTGAAGAAACACCAGTAACGATTCATGACAAAACCAAAAGTGTTTTGCCCACTTTTCCAAGAGTGGCCATTACTTATTCGATTTCTGAAAACGAGGCAACGTCTGTTAACAATCAGGAAAAAATGGCAGAAGCAATTAAAGATTACAATGAGATGTTTGGCACCTCTTTTTCTATTGAGACCATGCGGGCGTATAATAAAAACGTCAATGATCGCTTAGCACGAAAACAAGAAAAATACTTATTTAGAAAAGAACAATTGGATTTAGTGATTGTAGTGGATCGTTTGTTAACGGGCTTTGATGCACCTTGTTTATCAACACTCTTTATCGATCGAGCACCGATGCAGCCACATGACTTGATTCAAGCTTTTTCACGAACCAATCGGTTATTTGATCGTTCTAAACACTTTGGACAAGTTGTTACGTTCCAGACTCCTGCTTTATATACGCAAAAAGTAAAGGATGCTCTCGTGTTGTATTCAAATGGGGGAGAGAACGAGTTATTAGCACCGGTATTCAAAGAAGCCCATCAGGCCTTTAAAGATGCTTTAGCAGGCTTAAGAAAAATCGCTCCTTCACCAGAATCTGTTGATGCATTAAGTTTAGGACAAAAGAAAAAGTATGCGAAAGCTTTCCAAGAGGTAGACAAAGCTTTTGCGGCCATTCAAGTGTATACGGAATACGAAGAAGCAGAACTAGAAAAAGAGTATCATGTCACTGTAGAAGAAATAGAACAGTACCATGGAAAGTATGAAAATGTCCTAGAAGAAATAAAACCAGATCCTGAAGAAATAGACGAGCCAATAGATATGGATATGGAATATGAGCTAGAGTCTGTTAAGACAGAAGATATTAATTACGAGTATATTTTACAACTGATTCAAGCATTGGTTCCAACCTATATAGAATCTGAAATGAGCTCTGAACTAGAGTCTGATTCAGAAGAAATTGATAGCTATATCAACGATTTGAAACGAACGAATCCAAAACTTGCAGAGTTAATGGAACAATTATGGAAAGATATTCAAGAAGAACCAGAACAGTACCGTGGCAAGCAAGTCTCTAGTCTATTGGAAGAAATGATTCAAGAAGCGATCGCTTACCAAGTAAATCATCTTTCAAAAGAATGGGCGATGAAAGAGAGCGTCTTAACTTTTTACGTCAATCATTATAACCCTAAAAAAGAAAGACAAAACGGGGAATCTGAATTAAAACGAACAAGTGATTATGAGGCATATAAAGCTACGACAGAAAACCCTGTAAAACGGTTAACGTACTGGAGAGAAATAAAGAACGCTGTTGCAGATATGATTAACGAAACGATTTTACCTTTACGCAAACCTTAGTTTAACGACGTAAATCTATAAAAAATGAATAAAATAAACGTTCGTTAATTAACGAGCGTTTAAAAATGAAACATATACAACGTTTAGGAGCAATGAAATGATCGTCAAAAAACACATGCTTTCCTTTTTGATTGCTACTTCTCTTTTGCTAGGGGCTTGTAGTCCCTCAGCAGATGCAGATGAAAGTGGAGCAACAGAAAGTTACTTAGGCACAGAAACAACAACTGAGAGTACAGAGGTCAAAGAAGAGGACAGTTCTGAAGTAGCTTCTTCCAATCAAACAGAAGATACAAAAGAACAATCCGTTAAGGAAAGCCAGACTGAAGAAGTAGCATCAGAGGAACCGATAGATGACTACAAAACGATTAGTGTTGACGGTGGCGACTTATCAGGGCATAGAGAACCAAATGTACGTGTTAATATTGGTTTTGATGATCGAGAGTATTGGGGATTTACCAATGAATATGGACAACTTGTTCGTGTAACAGCAGACGCTATTGTCCTTCAAGATGATACAACGGAACCTATTAAATCGAATGGCAGATATTACCATGATGAAGCGAAAGTTCCAGGTGTTGAAAATTCAAACTTTGATGAAGGACATGTGATTGCAGACTCTCTAGGTGGAGTATCTAACGCCTACAATATCACTCCACAAGATAGTATATTGAATAGACATGGTGATCAGGCTTATATGGAACGAAATATTCGTCAAGCAGGCGGAGCAACCAATTTTGAAGCTATTATTACTTATCCTGATACTGAAACACAGATTCCAAGTAAGTATAGGTTTACGTATACGATTCTCGGAAATGATGTTGTTGACGAATTTCAGAACGGAAATCCTGATGAATACAATAAAGAGCAAGGGTTAACAACAAGTGAGTCAACTGAAAGTGAACCCTCACCAGAAAGTTCTATTGTAGAACCAGAAAAACCTAGTGGAGACATTTCTTCAATCGATACAAATAATAACGGAATGGTAACAATCAAAGAAGCCAAAGATGCTGGGTTCTCCATGCCCATTACAAAAGACCATTGGTTATACATCTATATGCGTGATAACGATGGTGATGGTATGGTTGGAGAATAAAAAAAATTTTTTTTACTTATATTTCATTTAACAAGAATCAAAAAGATACCTATCGCAATTTTTTTTGCGGTAAGTATCTTTTTGATTTATTTATTATTTAATTAAGAATAGAGAGCGCACCTAAAACTAAATACTTTTTAAAGTTAATATATTCGTATTAGATAATATTATGTTTTTAAGCAGATACAGATGTTTCTGTGATAGGATCTTTGAAACCAAGAACATATGCAAGTACTGCAGAAATTGCAAAACTTAGTGCAAGTCCAATAATAGCGTACATAAATTCTCCGCCTACAAAAGCACTAAGAGTAGTTAATCCACCGAATACAAATGCGTTAGAAGAAACGTGAGCCCACCCCATAAAACCACCACCGATTGCTCCACCAATAATTGCTGCTATAAAAGGCTTCTTTAGTTTAACAGCTACACCGTAGATAGCTGGTTCTGTAATTCCAGCAAAAGCAATAGTTAAAACGGATGAAAGAGCGTAGCTCTTCATTTTCTTATTACGCGTTTTTAAAAATACTCCGAAAACAGCACCCATCATTGCAAAGTTTGTTGCAAAAGTTAGAGGAACAATATAATCATATCCTAATGTAGCAATATTATTAATCATGATGGGATTAACAGCCCAATGTAAGCCAAACATAACGAGAACGTTCCAACCACCACCGACTACTACTCCGGCCAATAAACCACTTGACTCAATCAAGGTATTCACTACTGAAGCAATGAACTCTCCGCCGTAAACTCCAATTGGTCCAATTGCGATAATTGTCAGAGGAACCATTATGACTAGAGAAATAAGAGGAACAAAAACTAGCTCCAAACCAGATGGAATTACCCGACGTAGAAAACGTTCCAAGTAACTATATACCCAGATTGATAAAATAATAGGAATAACAGTATATGCATAACTCATTAAGACAACGGGAATGCCTAAAAAGGAAGTTAATGCACCGTTACCTTGATTTCCCATAAGAGCGATAAAGTCTGGATTAATGAGAGAACCACCAATAAGTACTGCTATATAAGGGCTTACTTTAAATTTTAAAGCTGCAGTATAAGCAAGTTCAACTGGAAGAAAGTAAAAAACACTCATAGCTGTTACTGTTAAAATAGCATAAGTTCCACTGTCTTCGGATAAAATACCTGCTTGTGTCGCAAGTAATACTAATCCTCTTAAAATACCAGATCCTGCAAATGCAGGTAAAAGAGGTGTGAAAATGCCAGAAATTGTAGAGAATATATTACTCAGTATATTCTTACTGTCATTACTATCTTCATTATTATTATTATTATCATTAGCGAAACTATTATTATTTGACATAATAGTTTCTAATTCTGCATATACTTTATTAACTTCAGTTCCAATAATAATTTGATATTGTCCACCTTTCTCAATAATTGAAATAATACCTTCAGTATTATTGAGAATATCTGTATTAGTTTTAGACCTATCTTTTAAGTTTAGTCTTAATCTGGTTGCACAATGTGTCATACCTGATATATTAGCTGGTCCACCTACATTATCTAATACTATTTGAGCTAAATTTTTATAGTTCATTGTTTTCTCCTCACTTTTCTAAGATATAAAGCCTTTACATTTAGTGCAAACGTTTAAGGCAAATGCCTCTAACGTTTATTTTTTTCTATTTCGCTGATCATATTAACTCTATTTTCATGGCGCCCGCCTTCATATTCAGCATCTAACCATTCTTTAACAATCATCTTAGCTAATTCTGTACCTATAACTCGTGATCCAAATGCTAGTATATTTGTATTATTGTGTTCTCTCGAAAGCTTAGCAGAATATGGTTCGCTACAGACGACTGCACGTATACCTTCTACTTTATTTGCAGCAATTGAAATCCCTACGCCGGTTCCACAGATCAAAATACCTAAATCGAAATTATGGTTCGCAACATTTTCTGCTACTTTTTTTGAAAAGATAGGATAATCTGTACGCTCTGTGGTGTAAGGACCAAAATCATTAACCTCATGGCCTAATTCTTCTAAATAATCTATAATAGCTGGTTTTAATTCATAACCTACATGATCGCTGCCTATTGCAATTTTCATATTAATATATTCTCCTTCTCTTATCTATTTGAATTCAATATTTCTTTGTAACTTTTCTCTTTACCAAAAAGTGTAGAAGTTCCTAAAATGAAACCTTTTACACCGATTTTAGATAATCTTTCAATAACTTCTTCAGAGATAGCACCATCTACCATGATGTCATAATTATAATTCTCACCTAAAGATACTGCTTTTTTTATTTTTTCATCTACATAAGGTAAGTATTTCTGACCAGCAAAACCAGGATTTACAGTCATAATCATTAAGTAATCAATCAAAGGTAACAATTCACTTATTGATTCCAATGAGGTTCCAGGGTTAATTGCAATCCCAGCTTTTTTTCCTTTAAGTTTGATTTTTTGTAAAGTTCTTGCGGGATGAAGATCAGCTTCTGGATGAATATAAATAATATCTGCTCCCATATCAGCAAAAAGATCTACATATTTATCAGGATTTACAATCATTAAATGGACATCGACCATTTTTTTAGTAGCATTACGAATAAATTCAAAATCTTGTAATCCCATACCAAAGTTAGGCACGAATGAACCATCCATGATATCAATATGGAAAATATCTGTACCTGCCTCATCTAAAGATTTAACTTCTTGTTCAAGATTTCCAAAACTAGCACACATCATCGATGGACATAATAAGTTTTTCATATTACTCCTCCTTTAAATTTTTTAAAAATTACAATTTACTAAGCGAATGAGTAATCGTTTACTCATTTAGCAAAAAATATAAGACAAAATAGATTATTTAAGTTAGAATGAAATTGAGTAATCGTTTACCTAGATTTAGATTAGCATTTTTTTTAATAGCTGTCAATTAATAAAATAGAATATTATTGTAAGTATTTCATTATTATGGCAAGATTGATGATGTAACAAAAAAGGGGGTATCTAGATGGAGAATGTTTCCATAAAGGATATTGCAAAACTAAGTGGTGTTTCAGTTGCTACTGTATCAAGAGTAATCAATAATAATGGTCGTTTTTCTGAAGAAACAGGAAAAAAAGTTAGGGATATCATTGAATCAACAGGTTATAGAACTAACAGGATTGCTAAAAGTCTACGTACACAAAAAACACAGTCGATAGGTATTGTAGTACCAGATATAACAAATTTTTTCTTTTCAAATGTTGTACAAAAAATTGAAAAACATTTTTTTGACATAGGTTACTCGACTATTATTTGTAATACAGATAGAGATCCTAAAAAAGAAAAAACTTATTTGAAAATGCTAGAAAGTAAGATGGTTGATGGATTGGTAATCATTTCTGGCGTAAAGAAATTTGAACCAACTGATATTGGGATTAGTTTAATTCCTATAGTCTATATAGATAGAGAGCCAAATGATTCTGTAAATAGTATATTTATTTCTTCTGATCATTACCAAGCAGCGTATACTGCTACTTCTCATTTGATTAGACAAGGTTGTAAACACCCGGTGCTATTACTCTACGATCGTGCGTCATCTTCGTCAGAAAAAAGATTAAGTGGTTTTCTCGATGCGTTGAAAGAAAATCATATCTTCTCAAGTTTAGAAGAAAATATTTTCACGTTTCCATCTAGTTTTGATTTTGTAAATCTTGATAAAGAAGATGAATCATTTAGAAATTTCTTAACTAAAGAACAGAAAATTGATGGTATTTTTGCTGTTAATGATTTGCTAGGTGTATACGCCTTAGATGTTTTAAGAAAAGAAGGTAAAAAAGTTCCTGCTGATGTAAAAATAATTGGTTTCGATAATACTCCATATAGTCGTTTTACTACACCAAAATTATCATCTATTGAACAAAATATTCAAGAAATTGCAACATTAGCGTGTGATTCACTAAAGCAACTAATGGAGAATAATTATATTAAAACAGAAGCAAAACGTTTGGTTCCGGTAAAGTTAATTATAAGAGAAAGCTCTCAAACAAATAAATAATTAATAAGCAAAAAATAATAAAAAACAACTTAAAGATTATTTTAAGTTGTTTTTTATTATTTTTTTTCTTATTTATACTGGTATTTGATAATAATTTTTGGTAATGTTGCTAACCTCTATTTTATAGGGTTTTCTAGTGAATTATTTACTTAGGAAAACAGTTACCAAAAACACTTGTTTTTGGGAACGGTATTGCGAAAATTTTAATAAAATGGAAGACGTCAAGTTATGATATTATTAATAGAGTAAAATCCAATTTATTCATTATAGATTTAAGGAGATGATTATTATGTTTGGTGTGATAAAAGAAATAATAATTAACCACTACAATAATGGTACTTTGCAAGGCCGCATGGAATCTCTAAATAGACTACTAGAAAAAAATATGGAAGAAACCACTATATCGATATCAGAATATGAACTACTAAAAGAAACACTAGATGATTTAAGTACAAAATAAAACGCTATAAACTATTTTTCTATAGGAATGCTTAATTAGGTATAGGCTAGGTGTGCCGCTTACTACAATAGTAACCCAAAGTAAGAAAAGTTGAATTGGATATAAATAAGTTAATACTGTCATGTAAAGCAGAATAAGAGTCGAGAGCACAAAAAACGAAGTAGTATGAACTACACCGTTTTTTGTGTTCTTTTTTTGCACTACAAGGTTATATTTTTTATTTGGAATTTAGTACTGCAATTTTTCTATATAGGTTTTGAGTACGTGTATGGTCTGGATGCAGTCATTTAAGTCTGACCATTCTGCCGGGTTATGGCTGATGCCATCTTTACTCTTAACAAACAGCATGACTATCGGAATTTGTTCTCCGAGAACCATTGCATCGTGTCCTGCTCCGCTTGGCAAACGATAAGGACGAATGCTGTTTACTTTCATAGCCTCTTCAAGTAGCTCTTGCCGGTCTTCAGAAATTGGCACAGGTGGGCTCTTTAAGGTTTCTTTATACGTAACAGACAATTTGTGTGATACTCCAATTTCTTCTCCAAGCTGAATAATGCGGTTGACTAAGGTATTTCTTGATTCTTCATAGATATCTCTACTATCGACATACAAGGTAACTTTCCCAGGGATGACATTAACTCCATTAGGTTCTACATGAAGTTTTCCTACTGTGGCTACAGCGGTATCATTAATTTGCTGTGGAATTTGATTGAGTTTGACTATAAACTCACTGGCAGCAAGTAAGGCATCTTTCCGGTCATTCATCGGTGTATTTCCTGCATGACCCGCTTCTCCTTGAAAGGTGTATTCCAACCAGTGAGGTCCGGCAATTCCTGTCACAATTCCACAAGGAAGTTCTTCTTTTTCTAACCGTTTTCCTTGCTCGATATGTATTTCAATAAAGGTTTCGATATCATCCAAATCCCGTTTGGCATTAGAGTAACTTTCTAGACTTAACCCCACATCTTGCAATACTTCTTCAAAACTTTCTCCATTAGTGTCTTTCTTTTTTATCTTCTCGTCTAAGTCGCCTGATCCCATAAAAGCTTCACTTCCATTCAAACCACCATGGAATCTCGATCCTTCTTCATCAGAAAAAATAACGACTTCAAAAGGTTTTTCTGGTGTGAATTCTGTCTCTCTCCAAGCTTCTGCAACTTCCAAAGCAGATAATACTCCCAATGGACCATCGAAGTGTCCACCATTTGGGACACTGTCGACATGAGAACCGCTTAATACGGCAGGTACACCTGGGCGTTTGCCTTCCAGCCGACCAAATACATTGCCTGCTCCATCCTGATGTACAGAAAGTCCGGCTTCTTTCATCCATTTCATGACCAGTTCTTTTGCTTCTTTTTCTTCAAATGAAAAACCAGTACGATAAGAACCATTCTGTTCTGTTAATCCAATTTTTGACAAAGCTCCTAACCGTTCAGCTAATCGCTTACCGGAGACACCATTGTAATCAAGTGAAACGTCATACGTTTCAAGTAAATTTTCTTTTAAAGTAAAAATTTTTTTTTGGCTCATAAAAATCCCTCCTACTCATAATTATAACAGATGACTCACTATAGAATAGCTTATCTATAAAGGACACTTTTCGAGTGTCTAGTTTTTGGCTCATACACTAATGATTATTTTCAGGAACTCTTTATTTAGATTAAGTAGAAACCCCCACAAGTTAAGAAACAACAATATACTATCGGTATAACAAATAGCAAAAAAAATTGAACTACATTCTATAGGTAGAAATGAATGTAACTCAAGCAACTATATAGATATAGATACATACAAACAAATTAAAATGTTCTTAAAATGCTCCTGAGAGACACTTAAAATCAAAGAAATTGAAGAATAAAAGCCTAAGAAGCTTATTCTTCAATTTCTTTGATTTTTTCTTGATCCATATTTTGAAATGCTATCATTCGTTTAGTTTCTTTATCTAGGATTGATTTAGCAAAAGTTACAAAAGAATCTACGTCTTGAGTTGCTAAAATTTCAACATACTGTGCTTTTGTATCCTTTTCAATAATTAATGGAGGAAATCTCTCCTGTAATAAAGAATAGTTCATCATCATCCGACCAGTTCGGCCATTCCCATCTGAGAATGGATGAATCCGTTCAAACTGAATATGAGTATCCAAAATAGCCATTAACTTAGCTTCCCTATCTGTAGATATACTTAAACGATAATTTAAATTATCAATTAATTGAGAAACTAACAAAGGTGTTTCTGATGGTGAAGCTGTTTGAAATTCAGCACCTAAAATCATATTTTCATTCTTTTTAAATTGACCTTTATCGTATTGTAATCGATCTGTTAAATCAGCGTGTATCTCTTTAATAATGGTGGTAGAAAGGGTCTCTTCATTTATTAAATGATTTATCATATGATCAAAAGCTTGCTTGTGGTTCTCAATCTCATAAAATTCTCTAACTGTAGCACCGGAACTAATGGGTAAAGTACCATTTACAATGATAGAAACGGTAGCAGGTAAAGAAATAGTATTTCCCTCAATCCCTGCCGAATGATGAGCTAATCGTACTAAAATATCTTCAAAGTAGTCGCTAGTTATGGATTTGAAAAATTTATTCACTTGAAGGCCTCCTACATTTAATATCTACACAAAAGTATACTTACGCAAGCTATTCAACAGTGTCTGTGTGAGTATTCTTAAAATTATGAGCTTAAAAAGTCTTTTGGCATCTACGCATCTTTAAAGTTAACTATACAAAAGTATACTAGTATACTTTTGTATAGTTAACTTATTTTCTGCAAACTTATTTTTTTGAATGCTCGTAAAGATGTTCGTACATTTGATTGTAACCCTCTCTTTGACGGTTAGTTAAGCGTGCGTTTACATAACTTTCAATTAGCATTTGCATCATATCGTTTACAGTTGATTTATCCATTTCTTCTAATTCTTCAATAAAAGGTTTTAATGTATTTAGTCTTAGTAATACATCAGGAGATAATTTAGCTGTTTTTGTAGCTTTAAAAAAGTTTTCGGGTACCTTCTTCTCTTGTACTTTAAATTGTTTTTGAATTTGTGTTTTTTTGTTTTCAATTGGAAGATCATTTGGTGAATGGATAGGTGATCTACCAAAGTCATTAGTTCCTTTTATGGATACATTTTTTTCTTGGAGACTACTTTTTTGTCTTTTGATAATTGGTTCAAATGACTTACTCATAAAATACTCCCTTCTCCCATTCTAAGCAGTTAAATATTTTCTAAATACGCTTCATGGTCATTCAATTCATTTAAAACATCTATGAAAATTTGATGAGCTTTTCCATCCCACATTTCTACTTTTCCATTTGCATTAGTGTTCATGTGAACACCTTCTACATCATATACTTTTAAACGTTCTTGGTAATTTACAATAGTATCAATAACATTGCTGCCATACATTTCTCTTGCTTGATCTAAAACTCTAGTATCCACTCGTCCACCTTGTCTTAACATCATAGGAATAATTCCAACAACTTGTAAGTGGGCATTATAGTTTTCTGATAAAAATTGCATGTAAGCAATATATGTTTGGGCACCATCTAATGAGAGTTCTTGGGTTTGAAGAACAATAATACAATAATCGGCAGCTATCATAGCATTGTCTGAGTAATCAGATATCGTGGGAGGAACATCTATATAAATACGATCATAACTATTTTTGAAAGGCTCAATTAATTCTTTTAAATAAGAAATTTGAGCTATTTCATTATCTGGGTATTTATCAAAAAGAATCTTTGATAAATTTCTAAAGGATGTATTTGCTGGTATCATATCTAAATTATCCATGACATGAACGATTTCATCGGTAAGGTTTCCGTTTCGAAAACCATCAGTAATTGATTTTGATATGTTATCAAGATTTCCAGTTTTAGCAAGCACTCTAGTAGCATTGCCTTGAGGGTCCATATCAATAACTAAGATACGTTCCTTTAAATATGTAGCTGCTTCATATGCCAGCATAGTTACGGTTTTTGTTTTGCCAACCCCGCCCTTAAAGTTTCCAACAACATAAACTTTTCCGTTCATTTGTTTACCTCCTAATTTATACATAAGTATACTTATGTATAAATTTTAACATTTAAAAACATAATATGCAACGGTATACTACTGCGAAAGTTACTTATGTGTAGATGTAACAAAAATGAAATATAAGCATAAGTATACCAGTATACTTATGCTTAAGTTAAAAAGTATACTAGTATACCAGTATACTACGCACAAGTATACTGGTATACCAACGTATAAGTATACCAGAGTACTTGTGCGTTATCCTTATAATTCATTTAAATCACTGACATAGTAACAGTTCCCTATAAATTGTTTTCGTTTATACCTAATGAAAACTATACGTTAGTATACCAGTATACCGTTGTATATTTTTTTTTAGCATGTAAAAACCGCTACACAAACTACGCGTTAGTATACTGGTATACTAACGTTATTTTCATACAGTATACTAGTATACTGTTGTATAGTTTGTTAATAGAAAAAAGCATTTACTTCACATTTTAAGTGCGTTAGGCTCGATATAACACTAAAATTAAATAAAAAAAAAGCCCCACGAATTGGCGTTCGTAGGACAACAAATTATTCTGATTTATGTATTGTCATTATACCAAGCACCTGGACAAATGGCAATTGGCTTTTTTACCAACACAGGAGCCAAGCTGTGTGCGTGACAGCATTTAAGTAGACAGGTTAAGCATACGCCGCTGCAATAAGGAATGCTAGGAACAATCAAATAGGGTCGCTATATCCTCTATTGTTCTGAATGGTGACCACGACCGATTTGAACTGGTGGGGGCGGTAATCCAGGTCTGATTTAGACTGGTAGCTTAAAACAATACTCTTAGGGTGGATTTTAAGAGTGTTTTAAGCGTGTTGAGACAACAACACCGACGATATAGCATGTGAAGCAGGCTCCGACTCGATCCGAGGCTAGACCATACATAAAAACACATTCGTACTCTAGTTAAGCTTAAATATATTTTTAGGCTTTGCTAGGGTACAACTATGCTCATCTCACCAATTTCTCTCACCTCGGCTAGCAAATGAGAAACCTTAGGTCAACCCCTTTTATTTAAGTTATGTAGTAAATAAAAGGATAGATATCTTATGATTGTAACGAATCAATGAGTAAAAGAATAAGGTATGGAAATTGAGTTTGCTTATAGCTTAGATAATTTTTTAAGAATAGTTAAAATAGATCACTGAGAAACATAAAATACAAATAAATATAATTGCTTAATAAAAAAGCTTTACGGAAAAATGAACTACTATATTTAGTAAGGAGGGTAGTATGAATATACATATTATTCAACATGTTTCATTTGAAAATCCTGGCCGGATTATGGACTGGATACAAGAGAATAATCATACAGTTGAAATGATTAAATTATTTAACGGAGAGACTTTCCCAAATCGGAAGAAGTTTCTTTCTTAATTGTTTTAGGTGGACCGATGAGTGCGAATGACACAGAACAATGGATACAAGATGAACGACAACTGATAAAAGAAGTCGTCGTTAGTGGGAAACCGATGTTAGGAATTTGTTTAGGTGCACAACAATTAGCTAAAGCCTATGGAAGTGATATTATTTCTACTCCTAAAGAAGTTGGTTGGCACTCGGTGACCTCTTTAACGCAAAACTTTCATCCGAGTAAAGAGTACACTGTCCTTCATTGGCATGGTGAAGGATTTACAAAAACTTGCCATGCTATGCCTTTATATTCTACTGAAAAGTGGGAAAACCAAGGGTTTCGCCTGTTCAATGCGATAGGATTACAATTTCATTTTGAAGCGACCAAAGAAACTGTGAAAGAGATTGTAGAAGCTGATTCACAATTTCTTTCACAGTCAGTTTTCTCTGTGACACGAGGAGGAACAATATATTTTCCTGTTCCTGATGAGAATAAAGACAGTCTATTTTCGATCCTAAATACATTGGAACGTGAAGTGAAATAAGTACATTGTATTTATTTGATGGATTGGGCTTGAAATAGAAAAAAGGAGGAAGACAAAGGATGATCTTAAAAGAGGTTGTAACAAACTATTTATTTAACGATGAAATAATACAGACTATCTCTAACTACTGGAAGAAACACTATTACCAAGAGGAAGAGGTTACTGTTGGTAATATCGAAGAAAAGTTAGTTCAGTTGAGAGAAGAATTGGATAGAGTAGACACAACGGATGCTGCTTCTACTGGTGGATATAGTTTTACCGCTAAATGGATTGAAGATGTTTTTACAGACGAAATAGTGATGGATATTTTTTGTACCTTTAATGAAGATGGAAAGCACTACTCAATTGATTATCTTTCTTTTAAAGAGATGCTCCATTATAACGTTATATTTCCATTGGATATACCTAAAATCGATTTTTTAAGCGAATTGCTATGGGAGATTACTTTCGAGGGGTTTACTGAGGAAAGTAAGACTGAAAGTCGCAGGGAGTTAGAAAATAGAATTCAAGAATCTGATGAAGTTCAAAAATCAATGGCTGATGTTAAAGCGTTCATTGTCTTTTTTAAAGAAGAATGTTCAACTGATAAACGCATATCAATAATTGACCACTTCCAACCACTGACGGATTCTGTTATTGAAGACTGGTCAGACATTTTTGATGAGACCGAGGATGAATCAAGTGAAGTATCTTTTTGGTCAAATGTAGCTGTGCAAAAGCAAGATGAACAGCTATTAGAAGAATTTCTTCAAGTTTTCAAAGATGAATATGACTCTTTTGTTGATCAGAAGTCACAAAATAAATTATAAGATACAAACTCATATAGATTAGTTTAAAAATCCCCCTGAAATTTTTCTAAATAGATTACTTCAAAAGAAATTACCGCTAATTTTACTGATTTATTCGATTAATTTTTGTTTTAAGTGATAAATATGATTACCATTAACTTAAAAAAATTCAATTATTCAAACCAAATAAACTAAGTCTTATTATTTGTGACGTGTTGCCACTATTAATAGATTATTTTGCTCATAAAATACCGAAAAAACTTGATTTGACGAAAATTAATAAAACTCACGTTGTTCGAAATTGAGTAACATGGTTAAAATGATACTGGTATTTATTTATATGGTTGGAACAAGTAGATACACTATTATATATAGTTTCATGTATCATAACTATATATAAAGCGAATAAGAAAAGGGGTTATTTAAATGATAAAAATAATTGACAATCAGAAACTCGAATTACAATACAAAGAAGGATTTGGATCATGGACATATCACCTTAGACTTCCAGGAACAGCTGACATTAAAGGAAAATGGGGACATTTAAAAGTATCTGGTACAATAGACGATTTTGAAGTTAAAAACATTTATTTGGCTCCAAGGAAAGGTGAAGATAAGATTATTTCAATCAATAAATAAATTAGAGACGCAATAGGGAAAAGCGGTGGAGATATAGTAACGGTAACTTTATATCTGCATGATTAATTTATTCAGTAAATTAAATTTTCTCTTTTTAGATATGAAATTTACGCTTAATTATTAGACAGAAAAATTAGATTTTAGATAACTGTAAGAACTATATAAAACAGACTATAAATTAAATAATTTATTCATATACCATAACCCAATACTTTTCATTCGGATTACCTTCTTCGACAACTTTTTTCCAGCCATTATTTTCATAGAATTCCATAGCTATTTTATTTTAAATACACACTTCAACTCTATTGGTTTATTTATTTTATTTATAGTTCCATTGTTAAAGTTAAAGAAATGGTTGAATGAGAAAATTGGAATTTCCAAATTATTGATCAAGGAGTGGGGGTATTGAGAAAAAAAGAGATCTGAAATATGCCCGTTTCAGTCTCTTTTTTAGATATATATTTTTTCTACATAAATTTTAAAAGCAGCTTTATTGCTGATCATAATGATGCTTCCATCGGTATCTTTTAAAGTGAGATCCCCTTCATATGCTTCTTTCGAAAGTAGAGTATAACGAGCTCTTAATTTAATTTCTTTAGATGTTAAGTATTCCAAAAATTCTTGATCATCTTTCACTTCTTTGATAGCAAAAAATTCTCCTGGAGATAGGTCAATCAATTTAGAATATTGAATAGTAGAAGTTGTACTATCTTTAGCTGGAATATAACCACCATGAGGATCAAATTCTGGTTCTCCTAAAAAACGATATAATCGTTCAATAAGCTCGTCAGAAGAAGCATGTTCAAGAAGATCAGCTTCTGCATGTACCTCTTTCCAATCATACTCTAATTTTTCCAACAAAAAGACTTCCCATATACGATGTTTTCGAATAACCTGATTAGCTAAATGTAATCCTTTTTCAGTAACTCTGACACCTTTATAAGGAATATGGATAATAAGATTTTCTTTCAACAATTTTGTATTCATATCTGTCACAGATGCAGCGGATACATTAAGCGTTGTTAATAATTGTTTATTGTTTACTATTTTTTTTTCTCCACCTAATTCAACGATGGTTTTTAGATAATTTTCTTTACTTGGCGTCATCGGAGTACTCCTTTGATTATGATTTGTGTTTATTATACCTCATTAAAAAAAACAAGCCAATACCTGAAATGATTTCAAGTATTGGCTTATTTTGTATGCCAAAATAAAAACAAAAAAACGACTATGAATCTTATTTTTTTGATATATTTTGACAGACTTTATCTAGAGCGAACAATTGATTCTTTGAAAAACGAAGAGGTTTTTAGCAATTTCATAAAGTTAGTCTTGTTTTTCTAAAAAAATAAGCTATACTTAAAAATAAGTTTAGACAAGACGTAAATTTGAAAAGTGGAGGATTATAAAATGAACAATAAAACAATTCAAATAGATAATCTTACTGTTAATTATGCGGGTGAAATAGCTGTAAAAGAGGTTGAACTGACTATTCCTGCTGCTCAAATTACAGGAATTATCGGACCCAATGGTGCAGGGAAATCAACTTTATTAAAAAGTATGTTAGGTCTTATAAATTATCAAGGAACTGTCACTTTTTGGGGTAACAAACTAAAATATGTTCAAAAGGATATTGCTTATGTTGAACAACGTCAAGATCTTGATCTTAGCTTTCCAATTAGTGTATTTGATACTGTTTTATTAGGAACCTATCCAAAGTTGGGATTAATAAAACGCCCTGGTAAGAAAGAAAAAAAATTAGCTAAAGAAGCATTAGAAACGGTAGACATGCTGGCCTTTAGTCAACGTCAAATTAGTGAACTATCTGGAGGTCAATTGCAGCGTGTCTTTATTGCACGGGCTATTGCTCAACAACCTGATTGGTTCTTTCTTGACGAACCATTTGTTGGAATTGATCTTGTTAGTGAAGAAGTTATTGTAAAAGTATTGAAAAAACTACGTGATGAAGGCAAATCAATGGTCATTGTTCACCATGATTTAAGCAAAGTAACAAAGTACTTTGATCATTTAATAATGCTTAATAAATCAGTAATCGCTGATGGTCCTGTTGACCAAGTATTTAAGCAAGATAACTTAAGTAGTATTTATGGTAATAGTTTTTTTGATTTAGCTATAGGAGGTAAATAAAATGATCTCAAATTTTATTGACGGTTTAATGAATTATCAATTCTTGCAAAATGCTTTAATTACATCCTTATTAGTTGGATTTGTGTCAGGTATTATCGGTTCATTTATTATTTTACGTGGGATGTCTTTAATGGGAGATGCGATTTCTCATGCAGTTCTACCTGGTGTAGCAATTTCATATATGTTTAGTTTTAATTATGTGATAGGCGCCTCTTTATTTGGTATTTTAACTGCCGTTCTTATTGGTTACGTTACAGAGAAAAGTTCTTTAAAAAATGACACCGTAATTGGGATTGTTTTTAGCAGTTTCTTTGCATTAGGGATCATTTTAATTTCATTTGCAGAAAGTGCTACTAACTTATATCATATTTTATTTGGTAATGTACTTGCAGTTCGTGATTCAGACATGATGTTAACGGCTATTGTAACAGTTATCTCGGTCATATTTATTTTATTGTTTTTTAAAGAATTGAAACTAACTTCATTTGATCCTGTTATGGCAAAAGCAGCTGGGTTACCCGTTAAATTTTTTCATTATGCTTTAATGTTTTTACTGACATTAGTAGCAGTTGTTTCTTTGCAAACTGTTGGTACGATTTTAGTGATTTCTATGCTGGTGACACCAGCAGCCACTGCCTATTTATTAACTAATAATTTGAAAATTATGACGTGCTTATCAGCACTTTTTGGAATGATTAGTGCATTTATAGGTCTTTTCTTTAGTTATTCCTATAATTTAGCTTCAGGAGCAACAATAGTGTTAACTGCAGCAGTATTTTTTGTGATTGCTTTCCTATTTGCACCACAAAAAGGTTTATTGATTCGTAGAAAAAAGGAACAAAGTATTTAAAAATAGTATAATTAATGGAAAGAGGGAAAAAAATGAAAAGTTTGAGTAAATTATTCATTGCTGGGATTAGTTTAATGACACTAGCAGCCTGTGGTAATCAAGAAAGTAAAGATGATATTGGTGGAAAGGAAGAAGGAAAGTTAAATGTTGTCGCAACGAACTCTATTATTGCTGATATGGCGAAACAAGTTGGTGGAGACCTAATCAATATCCATAGTATTGTTCCAGTAGGAACTGATCCACATGAACATGAAGTACTACCTGAAGATATTCAAAAATCTGAGGAGTCAGATGTCATTTTATACAATGCTTTAAATCTAGAAACCGGGAATGGCTGGTTTGATGATTTAATGGAGACAACAAATAAAACTGAGAATGAAGATTACTTTCCGTTAAGCAAAGATGTTGAGCCTTTATATTTAACGAGTGAAGGGCAAACTGATGAAGCTGACCCACATGCATGGTTAGATTTACAAAATGGAATTAAATATGTCCGTGAAATCGAAAGAATACTTATTAGTAAAGATCCTGCAAATGAAGATACCTTTGCGGAGAATACAGATGCTTATGTTCAGAAATTAACTGAACTTGATACGCAAGCAAAATCTACTTTCGATGATATTCCAGAAGCTAAGAAACTGCTTGTTACGAGTGAAGGTGCTTTTAAATATTTTGCCAAAGCCTATGGATTAGAGGGAGGTTATATTTGGGAGATTAATACTGAAAGTCAAGGGACACCTGATCAAATGGCTCAAATTATTGATAGCGTCAAAGAATCTGAAGTACCGGTGCTCTTTGTTGAAACAAGTGTGGATTCGCGCAGTATGGAACGTGTCTCGCAAGAAACAGGTCTTCCAATCTATACTAAAATTTACACAGACTCTATTTCTGAAGAGGGAGAACCAGGCGATTCTTACTATAATATGTTGAAATGGAACATTGAAAAAATTCATGAAGGCTTAACTCAATCTCGTGGTGAAGCAAAACCATTAGATGAATAGTAATTAGTCAGATTATACGATTAGAAACAAATTTCTTTTTTCAAAGCACTTTAAGATTTTTAATAAATACTAAAGCTTCGTTTTTTATTAGCACTTCTTTAAACAATAGTGAACCATAAAAACGCACACGCTATTTTGTATAAATTCTATTTTCAGTTGCTTTGGTTCATAAATGGATTAAGTTATATATCATAAAAATTCTTGGAAATTATTCATCTTATCGCTCATAATAGTTTTAATAAATATATTCGATAAATTAATATACGAGAATAGATGAGAAAAGGTACAAATAACCCTGTATTAACAAGGTTATTTGTACCTTTTTTTATTTTATTAGTCTCTCGTGAAAATCTCTAACACTTCAGCTGGATAGCGACTTCCTGCTGAACCGTGGGAAATAATTTCAAGAATAGTTTTTAATTCTTTTGGTGACAGTTTTACTTGAGTTGCTCCTACGTTTTCTTTAAGTCGTTTAATACTATGTGTACCTGGAATTGGAACAGTAGCTAATTCTTTCAGCTGGTTTACAGCATTTAAAGTTGTAGGTAAAATTCTCTTCGTTCCAGCGTTCATCTCCTCGTCGCATATCATCCTCAACGTATTCGTGTGATGGATTAACAGAATCAGTTAAGAATCCTCTACATAATGGAGCATATGGCACCAAGCCGATATCTAACTCTTTAAGTGTTTTTATAATTCCTCTATCTTCAAGTACACGTTCAAAAATCGAATATTCACTCTGTAGTACTGAAACGGGAGTTACTTTGTGTGCGCCGAATTGAATCTGAACCCGAGTTACTTAAACCAAAGTATTTAACTTTGCCTTCTTTAATTAACTCGCCAACAACTCCTGCCACTTCTTCAATTGGAATGTTTGGATCTGGGATGTGTTGATAAAATAAGTCAATATGATCTGTACTAAGGCGGAGCAGACTATTTTCAGCAACTTTACGGATATTATCAGGATAGCTGTTAAATCCTGAACCTGGAGTATTAGAGTCCATATCAAATCCAAATTTTGTCGCTAATACAATTTCATCACGAAATGCTTTAACGGCTTTTCCGACTAATTGTTCATTATCGCCGTATACTTCATCGGTATCAAAAAAATTGACTCCCAATTCATATGCTGCACGGATAACATTAATGCCGTCGAAGAACCGTATGCCACTGACATACCCATACATCCTAACCCAATTTGAGAAATACTTAAACCTTGTCGACCTAAAGATATTTTCTTCATTTTACAAGCTCCCTTCAAAGCCAAATAGTGGTTTATATAGTTAGAAGAAACTCTCGTTAGAATTAACTTCTTGAATTATAGTAAAAAAAAAAAAAATCATACAAAAAAGGTTTTTTTGTATAAAAAGTACATTTAGGTGTTTTTCAATACTAAAATAAAGGGGAATTCAAATGGATAAAAAAAATAGACGAAAAAAGAATTGAACTCAACTCTAAAATACTACCTCAAGTAAGGAAAAATAGATTTCAATCTCTAACAATGGATGAACTCTCTACTAAGTTAATGGGAGTCAGTAGAGCGACCTTATATAAATATTTTCCAACTAAAGAAATGATTATTGGTTTTATCGTAGATAATTTTATTGAGTTTATTCATGAAACCACAGAAATAACCACTATTTATGATTTAACCATACACTTCCAGCAACTATTTGAACAATCTATCTTAGTAATTGAATACATGACAGAGATCTTTATAACAGAAGTTAAACTTGTTTACCCAGAAAAATTTGTGGATCTTAATGAAGCGCTGAAAAAACGCAATACTGAAATTTTAAGTGTTCATATTGGGGAGATTAGGCATGGTATTTTTAATAATATTAACGGGGTAATTTCTATTAAGCAGGATGAAGTCTTACGAAATATGTTAAATGTTGCATTCTTAATGGAAAATAATTTAACGGTTAAAGATGTCCTTTCAGATTATTATACGATTAAAAAATACAATTACTTAAACCGGATAAACTAAATCTTATTAATGATGATCTAATGACACCAAAAATAGATTATTTAGCTCATAAAATAACCAAAAACTTAATTTAACGAGAAACAATAAGCGCATTTTGTTCGAAATAGAGAAATATGTTTGAAACACTTATTTATTTAAAAGTAGAACTTTTTTTTAAGTGAAGTCATTACTAAAACAAGAGGGGTTAAAACATTGATTTAAAAGCACATGAAGCTGAATTTATTAGTTTAATGATTAAAGAAAACATAGGAGAATTAGATGTAGAACGAACAGCATTATTCTATATTTTAGCAATAACAGAATTATATGAGCATATACAGCGTATTTATAATTTTGAAGAACAATCAATCAAAAGCGATGGATTAAAAGAAGACTATTTCAGTGATAGTTTAAGAATAATGATAAAATTAGCTTTTAAATTGTACAAAGCCTATGAAAGCCAAACATCTTTCGCTAACTTATCTAAGCTTGAGAGTACTAATTTTGATATTAGTATGAATGCGATAAAAATAAGGTTTAAGTAACCTTTTTGAGACCATTTATAAAAGAACGCTCATACAATATAATATTTAACGATACATGAAATTGCTTAGAATAGTGTATCTATAACCTTATCAGATCAAAGTTGTTTTTTTAAAATAATTATACAAAAGACCTATAACCGGAGGGTTATTTGTTTCCCAGTACCAAAGGTGGACATGTAGAAGTCAATACGGTCTATCAGATGTTTCAAATGGTCGCTAAGCTATTGGGAAGAGACGATATTGGCACGCACACGCTGCGTAAGACGTTTGGTTACCACTTTACAAAAAGACCAAAGACGTGGCTACGTCTTTGGTCTTAGCAGCGAGAAAATCGCGAAGCGCTATATTGGGATTAATGAAGATGAAATTAGTGAGACATTATTAAATTTCCGTTTGGGATTTTAATTCATACCATTGTATTTTTTTTCTGATAAATTAGGACAGTCAAACTTTATTAGAAGAGGTTAGAACCCCACATACTAACAGAAGAAGCTCCTCTGTAATTCGCAACTTCTTTGCCAACAATCGCGTTTAAATCAGTTAATGTCTGAGGAGATTTAAATTCGTTAGCCATTAAGTAAGAGTTGATTTTTCTACTTAACTTTACACAAACAAGTCTATAATCATCACCATCAGAAATCTTTTTAGCATAGTCAAATAATGATTGAGAAAATTCACTGTCTTTTTTTATTTCTGGATCTGAATAGGCTTTGCTAATGGCATCTATAATTTTTCCTTCATTATTATTCATAAATTAGTTCCTTTCTAGTTTTAAGACCATGGACCACTTTGAACCCAACCATTAACTATGATTTTGCCAATTTCACTCTGTGCTTTATTCCAGTCTACCCAACATTTGGTTTTATTACAATAAACACCATTTGGATAAGCCGTTGCAGCTTCTACATTTATAGAACTGAATAACAATCCTAGTCCACTTACCAAAATAAAAACTGTTGCAAACTTAATTAATTTTTTTTCATAACGAACCCCCTATGTATTTTTTTTAGGTATCATATAAACAAAATTATTTTAACTATTTTTCCCCAAACGGATAAAGTTAATTTCATCTTCTATAAGCATAGCTATCTATGTTTATAGGGTCTTTTTGAAACGAACGAGATGATTAGACAATCAACACTTATAAACGACATAGAAAAAGCAACCAAATTCATGCCTACTAACTGTCGATTTTGGGTGATTATTATCAGACATTTGATTATTTTTAATCATGTTTTTTTAGTTCTAAAAGTATCGGAATTGTATTTAATAAGATTGATATAATCGTTAAAACCCATAGGACTGTTGTCATAGTAGGTACTACATCTAATAAAGCAGCCCAATCTTTTACCTTTACCCAATCGGATATTATGCTGTGCTCTGCAACAAGCGTCAGTGCTGTGAATGACAATCCCATTGACATTGCTACTTTATAATCTTTGCCTACTTTATATAAATAAAGATTTAAAACAGTTGCTACTATAGCAATAATTCCTAATACTAGAAACATAATTATTCCTCCAATTTTTTTAAATTGTGTTCAGTGTTATAAGTATCTTATTCTAAGTATTATGACTTATCAATACATGGAATTGCATATAATCGTGTATCGAAAAGGAAAGGGTCACAAAACTCACATAAAACATATGTGAGTTTTGTGACCCTTTTTATTGTGTTTATCTACTACTAGTCTTATTTAATTACATATCAGATTAAACTTTTTGTAGGTGTTATTTTAGGAATCGTGACAAAGTTAAACGACTACTTCCATTTTTAGTTTTCCGCCTACAGATTCCACGATGTCACTTAATGTTTGTACACTAATGTTTTGTGACCCTTTTTCTACTCGAGAAATATAAGATTGTTTTTTTCCAGTTAGAGTAGCTAATTCAGATTGAGTTAGATGTTTTTCTTCTCTAATTCTTAAAAGAATGTTTGCAGCTTGATAGCTAGCTTCAGTTTCTTTCCACGCTTCAGCAAACTCTGGTGTTTCCATTTGGGTGTCGAAGTAACTTTTTAGTTTATTTTCCATCATTTTCACCCTTTCTTTCTAGATAGTCTTTACGATACTCTTTGGATTTAGTAATTTCTCTTGAAGGAGTTTTTTGTGTTTTTTTCGTGAACCCATGTGTGATAATATATTTATTATGACTAAAATGAAAATATAAACACCTAAAAATGTTGCTTGAGAATTTTACTCGAAGTTCATAAATGCCATCATCTAAGTGATCGATATATCCTGGTGGAGAATGGACTCCAAAATCTTCCACAATAGTTATTGCTCTTAATACTTTAGCTCTAGATTTTACATCTAAACTATCTAAATACTCCAAAAAGGGAGCTTCACCGTTTTCTTTTTCATAGACATCGAAATTATATTTTTTCATACTTTTATTATAACTTATAAGTGATAATGTGTAAACAATCTTATTTAGGAAATCGAATACTAGGTACTATTGATTTTATGAGAATACATAAAATTGTTTGAAAACGTGTATTGATAAAACTACAGTTTCATTTAAAAATTTATAACTGAAGTACTTTTTTATTTGATTTTTAGTGTATGTAAACCAGTGGTTGCTAACTGTAAACGAATAGGTGCGTTACTTTTTAAGCGGAAATTGAGAGAATATAGTTATTAAGTTAAGGAGGATAGTAATGATTTAAACTTGTGTTTAAGAGTTAGACATCCAATTTCATGTTATGAATACATGAGATTCTATAAAATCATATATTGAAGAAAATAGGTAGCTGCTAAAAACAAGCGAGCGACTCTCTTAAAATTAGATCTGTAAAAGATTTTTTATTTCAATTTCAGAGATACTTTTTTTAGCGGTTAAAAATACTTTTTTTCTTCTCTTTTACCAATGGTAACAATCTCAATAATTTCTATCTGATTATCTGTTGGTGGTTTAAAGATGAGACAAATGCCTAATTTTTGGTTCTTTAACAAAAAATTAGGACTTAAAATATCAATCTGCAATCGCTTAAAGTGATTGCTATTCGAAGATAATAGCTTTACTATCAATTGTGGAATTTAAAAATACTAGACTTTTAATAGTGCTTAATTAAAATCTATTTTTCACTAATCAAAATAAAAATACATAAATTCGAAAATGTCGCTAGTTTAAAAGTCTTTAAAAAATTTTAACTAGAAGAACTAATCAATAAAAAGGAACTCAAAAAGAGGAGAATTGATATGTGCGGATTTGTTGGGTATATTTCCAATGTGGAAAATGCAATACAAAAAACAATAGAGAACAATATTAATGAGATGAATAAAATGATTGTACATAGAGGACCAGATGAAGAAGGGTATTATAAAGATAATACGATTGCTTTAGGTTTTAGAAGATTAAGTATTATCGATATTGAAAAAGGGCACCAACCATTATCTTATGAAAATGAACGGTATTGGATTATTTTTAATGGGGAAATTTATAATTATATAGAGTTAAGAAAAAAACTAAGTGGTCAAGGGTATTTATTTAAAACGGATAGTGATACCGAAGTTATCATTGCAGCTTATTCAGCCTATAAAGAAGAAGTAGTGGATAAATTAAGAGGAATGTTTGCATTTGTGATTTGGGACAAAGTAGAAAAAACATTCTTTGGAGCTCGTGATCATTTTGGGATTAAACCTTTTTATTATGCAGTAGAAGAACAAGGCCTATATGTGGCTTCTGAAAAGAAAGCTATTCTAAAAGTGGTTCAAGACCGACAATTAGATCAAATTGCTTTACAAAATTATTTAACTTTTCAATATGTTCCAGGATCAGAAACGATGCACCAATCAATTAAGGAACTACTTCCTGGTCATTTTATGACAAAGAAATTAAATGAGACAGTAAAAATTACGAGATATTGGCAGGCTGATTTTTCACCCATTAACAAATCAGAAGATTTTTTTACAAAAGAAATTCGAACAAGCTTATGGGATTCCGTTGAAAAACATATGAGGTCAGACGTTACAGTTGGTTCCTTCTTATCAGGAGGAGTTGATTCGTCAATCATTGTAGCAATGGCACGCGAGTTTAATCCTAAGCTTAAGACATTATCCGTTGGATTTGAAAGAGACGGATACAATGAAATTAATTTAGCTGAAGAGACGGCAGAAGAGTTAAAAGTAGAAAACTTTAGTCATACGATTACTGTAGAAGAATTCATGGCTGAATTTCCACGTTTTGTTTGGCATATGGACGATCCTTTAGCTGACCCTGCAGCAATGCCGCAATTCTTTTTGTCAGCATTAGCTCGAAAGCATGTAAAAGTTGCGTTATCTGGTGAAGGAGCTGATGAATTATTTGGAGGGTATGGTATTTATAATGAACCACATGCGTTGAGAATGTTTAATCTTACTGGTAAGTATACCAACCAAGCTATCCATCAGTTAGCTCAGCTGATGCCTGATGGAGTAAAAGGGAAGAGTTTTCTTCTTAGAGGAACCGTTCCTTTAGAACATCGGTACGTTGGAAATGCAAAGATTTTTGAAGAGCTTGAAAAGAAAAAATTGTTAACCAATTATAATGCTAACTACCCGTTCAAAAATGTGACTGATTCATTTTATCAGCAAACAGTAGGGCGTAATCCAGTGGATCGCATGCAATTAATTGATATTAATACTTGGCTAAATGGAGATCTACTTTTAAATGCAGATAGAACTACAATGGCCCATTCATTAGAATTAAGAACACCATTTTTAGATAAAGAAGTATTTAATGTTGCTAGAGAAATACCTGCACATTTAAGGCTTGCTCATGGGACTACTAAATATATTTTAAGAAAAGCCGTAGAAGGCATTGTTCCAGAAAATGTTATTTACCGTAAAAAATTAGGTTTTCCAGTTCCAATCCGTCATTGGTTAAAAGATGAAATGTATGATTGGGCATTGACGATTATACGGGAATCTCAAACAGAGCATTTATTAAATAAAGGTTATATTGAAGACCTCTTAATTAATCATCGCATAGGTAAGATAGATTATTCGCGTAAAATATGGACAGCTTTAACTTTTATGGTTTGGCACCGTATTTATGTCGAAGAATCACAAGAATTTTTAACAGAACCGCTACAATCTTCTGTACAGCAATAATTAATATATGAAATTAGATAAAAATTTGTATTGATAAATATAGACCATAAGTACACAAGTATCCTGTGTACTTATGGTCTAAAATACATTATTTTACATAGAATCATGTATCATGGACCTTGATTTATCGGGGTTCTTTTTTTATTTTTAGGGCTTTAATAGGATAGGTAAGAGACTAAAAGTTTTCCTCTACTTTTGACAGTAGGCTTATAATAACCAAGTATATTAATGTATTAGCTGAAATGTAAAATACTTTTAGAGCAACTATAGCATGACTATAAATACCTTTGATAGTATAGTTTATAATTAGTCATTATAGTAAAAATGAAAGGAGATTATATGGAAATACAAACAATATTAAAAAAAAAAGAAATGAACTTCAACTAACACAGGAAAATGTTGCAGAAAAAATTCATGTTTCACGACAAACAATTTCCAACTGGGAAAATGGACGTAACCTCCCTGATCTCAGTAGCCTAATTTTAATTAGTGAGGTATATGCCGTTTCTTTAGACGAACTTATTAAAGGAGCTCCTAAAATGGTCAAACAATTAGATAAAAAAATAAAAAGAGGACATTATTTTATTGGTGTATTGATTTTAAGTAGCGTATTCATTGCATTAACTCTTTTTTATTTCATCAGCCCAGGTGAACTTAGTGCAACACTCTTATTCTTCGGAACAATCATTATCGTGTTTTTGTTAGCTCTCCTTTTAATATTAATGGGAATAACATCCATACTAAAAACTCTACAAGACAATCATTAAGAACAGTCTTATAGAGTTTTTGATCATTCAAATTAAATTAAGTACTTAGATATAAATTTTAATGATTCATAAATAGATAAGGAGGTTTTTTTAGTGGGGTATGGTTTGTTCATTATTTTTTTACTTTTTATTGTTATTGTATTTACAAAAAAAAATAAACGCTAAGTTTGAAATGAACTGAGTTTATTCTTTTTAATACACTAATTGATATAAAAACGTGTATCCGGAATCCTATTCCAATAGGGTTCTTTTTTTATATCGCCCTCCAATACATGATTATATGGTATACTAAACAAAATCATGTATCGCTTTTGTGAGAGGAGAGGGCTTTTAAATGCCTTACAACGTCCAACCATTAAGAACGCAACAAGAAATAAACGACTTTTCATTCTGTTTAAGGCGCAATAAAAACGCAGATCGGGATGTTTTTCTCTTTTTGATCGGCATTAATAGCGGTTTGCGCATGTCGGATATCGTCAAATTGAAGAAACAAGATCTAATTTCCTCAAAAAATCCTCGAATCGTCGAGAAAAAAACAGGGAAAACCCGTATTTTGTATTTGAGTAGTCTGCAGGACTTGATTTTAGAGTACACGAAAGACTTAGCACCAGAGGATTATTTGTTTCCTAGCACCAAAGGTGGCCATGTGGAAGTGAATACGGTCTATCAGATGTTTCAAAAGGTCGCGAAGCTGTTAGGAAGAGACGATATCGGCACGCACACGCTGCGGAAGACGTTTGGTTACCACTATTACCAGAAAACCAAAGACGTGGCGACACTGATGGAAATATTCGGCCATAGCAGCGAAAAAATTACGAAACGCTATATTGGGATTAATGAAGATGAAATCAGTGAGACTTTATTGAATTTCAGACTAGGTTTTTAGTACTTTTAAAATAGAAAAAAGCCGACAGTTTAGGTTCACTGTCGACTTTTTTTAATCTTAACAAGCAAGAAAATTCATACTAATGTCATTATAAAGCTGTTTAGCTTCTTCTTGTTGTTCAATAATTGATTGTTCTTTATTGCATGTGCCAAAAAAGATATTTTCAATATCATTTAATAGATTTCTAAGTAAGGTATTCTTTCTGCACTCACTTAATTTTTCCGAAAGAATAACCGCTTTATAATTAGCTTGGAAATCTCCAACTGTTCTTATCAAAGAATTATTCCCCCCTTGTTAAGTTCCTGCTATTAATTATAAATCATTTAGTTTGTATAGCTACTTTTTTTAAATTATGAAATAGTTTTTCTTTTCGTAATGTCATTTCTTGTTCACATATAATTTTTTCATTTCTAAATTCTTTTTTCTAAAGGGCGCACTTATACTCCAATAAAAACTTTTGGAGTATAAGCTAAAATCCAAATCAAATAAAAGGTCGTACTTATACACGATAAAAATCGTGTATAAGTACGACCTTTTGTGTGAAAAATAGCTTCGCAATTTTAAAAATTCGTTTCACTCATGTTAAAAGATCATAGTGATTTTTTTAAAATATTATCTATTTTTCTAAGTCATTTGTTTATCTTATTGGCTGATTATTTAAAAAAATGAAGCTGATTTTATAAATTTATGTGACAGAAAGTTTCTTTTTTTTGCTGATAAAAAAGAAAAAAGAGTAAAAATAAAGTACACATGAAGAATAAATAGTTATTTTTTATTCATGTGTACAATTCCAATTTTATTTTTTTATTTTAAAAAATTTTGATAAAATTTCTTTTAAAAAAGAGTGAAAAACGCACTACTTTTGCAGCACATATGTGTTATACTTGCGTTGCGTAATGCAATACATTCGCAATACCTCCATAGGACAAGCATATTACACGATTTTTTAGAAACGTTGATAGGTAGGGGTTAAAGGTGTTTTTGGAAAAAGTGCTAAAAACAGCCTGTTAGGCGCCTGTTTTTTTCTTTGAGATTCGTCAGGCACAGCCTGACACGTCAACGTTTTGGAGCAACGCGAAAAAACGGTAGGCGCCTGAATCTCTTTATGCTCTTTCTAAGAAACAGTAAAGATACCCAACTAACTCCAATGTAAAAAACAACTATTTCTGAACTTGCACCTTTTTGATCGTTTTGACTAATGAATAAGAGCAAGAGGAACAGATAAAATAAATTAAATTAGGAGGATACTATGGCTAGAATTGATATAAAAAACATATCAGATTCCTTAAAACATTTATTGGAAAATGAAGCAGCTGAAAGAAATATACCACTTAATAAACTAACAACAGAAATATTTGAGGATTATACAAAACATAGATATAGCTTTGAAAGTGAAAAACAATTTACTAATGCAATGAATCATGTAGCAATCGCTATGAACAAGAACACTGAAATTTTAGAAAAATATATTGAAAGTAATGCAAAACTAATCGATATTTTAACAGAATAATAAAAAAAATCAGTCATTAAATAAAAAAATATAAAGGTAGGTAAATGATATGGCAAAAGAACCGTCAAAAAATAGATCCATTCGATTAACCGATACAGTCATGAATGAACTAAATAAAATTGTAGAAGAAGATGATATCCGTTCACTAAATAATTTAATGGAGTTATTAATTGTGGCGTATAAAGAAAATAAAACGACCGCTTTTAAAAATCAAAAAAAGAGTTCGGATAGTATCAAAAAAGATATTAATTTAGTGAAAAAAGAATTAGCTACACTACTTTATTTAAATGAAACTATGGCTGACTTTCTTTCTATTACGACAATTAATGAAATAGATACTAAAGATAGTTTAGTCAATCAATCGAGAGAAAAAGTAAAAAGAGATATTGAAAAAAACCAAGTAAAAAAAGCTTTTGATCATTATTAAAATTAAAAATACTTTCTGATAATTTTTTTAGTTTGAAAAAGAATTTGCTGAACTGAACTAAAAAATTAATGAACACGCTCTAAAAGTCTAAAAATTGTGTTTTAAGAAACGTTAAATAGCTCGAAGGTAATTTTAGCTAATTATTTTATTTAAAGTCGTTTTAGGTATCACCCCCCCATTTTTTCGAATAGGTTTAAAGCTTGACCGGTTGTTTTTAAACGGAACAGTGAACTATAAAAGACCATTCAACTAGTAAAGATTGTGTTTTATGTAAAATATAACTATGAGTTATTTCCTTACTGGTAAGAAAATCCATTTTCATTACTCTTTCAAAAAATGTAATAGTAAGTAAATTTTTTAGAAAAAAGGGGGATTTAAATCGTCATTAAATCTGAGGACATTTTTTAAATTCTGCAAATTTTTAGTGTAAAAATCAGCTAAAGTTTTCGATAATTCAATAGCAAAAAACTTATCTGGGCAAGGATATATTTTATATAATTCAAGAAAGTTAAATTCGACAAAATAGTATTGCTTTTGTTCATACGCCTTTAAAACGAAACCTTCATTGTAGTACAGAAATAAAATATTCATATGTAGTCTCCTTTAAATGTGATACTTTTACTATACGCAGATTAATTTAAATGAGTTATAATTTGTTGATTAAGCTAAATTAATCATAAATATAGTTAAGGTAAGGAGATTTTCAACTGTTTCATGCATGTATGAACAAGAAAAGGAGTGTTATTAAAAATGAAAAAAACAGTATTAAGCTTAATAACAATAATAGTTTTACTTGTATTGGTTGGCTGTTCTGGCACTACTAACACACAAGAAGATTTACAATCAAAAAAATGGAACGTAGTTACTACTCAAGGCCAGTCTTACACTATGGAATTTGGAGAAAGTACAATAACTACAGAAGCATTTGGCATTACGCAAGGGTCAAACTACTCTATTAAAGACAACCAGTTCCTGTTGAGCGATCTCAAGGAAGCTGACGGAGAAAAAACTGTATTTGATATAGAAAAAGATGGCGACGATTATAAATTTATTGGTACAACAGAAGAAATTAAAGAAGTAGTAGGAGATTTAACTTTATCACCTGCTAAATAAATAGATTGGTCAATTCAAATTATGAATCAGTGAAGACTTTTAATATCTTGGGGACAATTCAATGTTAAATCTATCTTTATAGAAACTTACACATATAAGTTTCTATAAAGAATGACAACGTTCTTTATTTAATAGTATAATCACTTTGTACATAAAGCTTAGGGGGATTATAAAGAATGAAAGAAAAAATCACATATTTAAAAAGAAATTTTATTTACATATTTTTTTTAGCAACATTGTCTTTGGTTGTAGGCTGTGGGAATAAAACAGAAGATGAATATAATAGCGCTATTCAAAAAGGATTAGATGAGTTAGTATCCGAAAGCTATGATAAAGCTACTGTTTTCTTTGAAATGGCTCTTGAAGAAAAACCTGATGATAAACGAGCTAAAGCTTTACTATCTCAAACTGAAGCTTTTGATACCGCCTTAGAGTCGCTAGAAGATGGAAACTTAGAGCTAGCTATTGAAAATGCTGAGAGTGTTAAAAAAATAGAAAATGGCTCGGAAGCTTTAGTAACAAAATCTAACGATATTCTTATTAATATAAAAAAAATAAATACTTTAAAAACAAGTTATAAAGAAACATATGATTCTGCAAACTCATTATTCGAAGAAGGTAAATATTCTGAGTCTATGGAACAAGTAAATAATTTATTAGAAGATGAAACACTAGGTGAACCTTACTATTTGTCTATTAAAAAATTAAGTGAAGAATTAAAGATATCCATTAGTGAAAAGATTGATCAAATTGCTGCTACAGAATCCCAGTCGGAAGCAGAATCGAAAAAAAATGTCGCATTAGAAAGTGATTCCACTGATCAGGAATTCGCTGACATTTCGGAAGTCCAAACCGTGCAAGAGGAGACTGGTTCCACTTCTTTAGAACAGTATGATCCTTTAGAAATTGAATACGCTCGTATCTTACTCATGACAGGTAGTGTAGATCCAAATTCGCCAGTTATTAATGTAGCACATACTCCGGCTGGTACACCTATTGCAGACTATTATAGTAATGATTCTGCAGAATATCCTAACGTTGTAACACATTTATTCGGGGAGTTTGGAGCTTCTGGATCGATAACTTATTCTTCGAATGGAGATGGTACAATTACAATTTACCCGGTTCCATCACATTGGCATCAGGAAGACCAGTCACCAGAAGGTTATCGTGCACTCACACAAGAAATATTGGATACAGCTCAAACAGTTTATGTTGATCTTGGTAACGATAGTGATGTAATTAATAAAATTGAAAGTGTTGAATTCATCTACCAATAATTCTAAGCTAACGACCTCTTAAATTGAAATAATATAAAATATGGAATTTTAGTAAATTTCGTTTGTCAAAATAAACTTGATAAACCCTGCTTGTTCATGCACCGTGCTAGTATTTTTAATGGTGTCTGATAATCCAAAGATCTCTTCGAATTTGATTCCTACCGTCGGTTATCGAGCGACGAAAGACTGGTCGACATGGTTGAGGCCCATCTCCTTTGGCAAGCCACTCTTACATCGTCTATGAGGATGGGACCGTAGAAGATTTTGTATATGATTAATCTAACTATTAATTATTGCTGTAAAGACATTAAGGACAGGAGAAAAAAATGAAAAACAAAACTTTTTTAAGTGTGCTACTTTTTTCTTTACTACTGACAGGTTGTGGTAATGAAAGTGAAGAAGCGTATAACAATTCGGTTCAAAAAGGATTAGACGTACTAGCGTTGGAGGATTATTCTAAAGCAGAGTTATATTTTGAATTAGCTTTAGAAGAAAAACCTAAAGACGAGAAGGCAAGTGCATTGCTAGTCCAGACTGTAAATTATGGAGATGCATTACAACTTTTCGAAGAAGAAAGTTACGAAGAGGCATTGCAAAAAGTTGAATTAATTGTTAATAGTCAAAATGGGTCAAATGCAATGATTACAAAAGCAGAAGTCTTTAAGAAAGATATACAGCAGAAGGTGAAGGAACCAGTAGAAGTATCTGAGACTGAAGAGGTTGATGTCGAAGAAAAAGAGGAAGTAACCGAAACAGGATATACATACGATGATTTCAAAGGAATGTACGCTATATTCGAATCTACGCCTTATCAATCTCCGATTCAGTATGTTGTGTTACTTACGGATACTCATTTAATAGATGGGTTACCAGCAACGTCTTATTTAGTAAGTAACATTCTAGATAAAAGAGTAAAGGATGATTTGCTGCAAATCGACTATTTTACTCCTGAATCTGAAGAAGATGGCGAATCCAGCGGACATATTGAATTTCAGATCAAATATAAAAACAATCAAAAGATACTTTTATTTACTGATTCTGAAGTAACAGGTTATCCAATTACTGAACAACAACTTTTAGATGAAGAATGGATTTTGCCTCCAGAACTATAATCTAAAGAAAGACCTTCACTATTTACAAATTGATCTTATGTATACTGATATATGAAATTGGTTGATATGATGAAATTGTCAGCCTGCCCATTTCAAAGTCGAACCTTGATTCTAATTGGTTCGACTTTTTTACTCTAATGTCTATTTAGAGCGTACCCAAAATTGATATATACAACATGTTGATTTTCTAGCGTTCTTAATGTAGGTTTAGAATGTCAAATATATCGTTTGGGAAAGAGAGCGAAAAAGATAAGAATAGGCTATGCGCGAGTATCCACCACGGACCAAAATCTGGACCGGCAAATTGAGGCTTTAAAAAAGGCGGGAGCCAAGAAAATCTTCGAGGAAAAGGTGTCGGGAAAGAGCATGACTGAGCGGGAGGAACTGCAAAAGGTACTCCGTTTTCTCAGGAAGTAATTCAATTAAAAATGTAAAGGAATAATAAGGAGGCAATCTCTATGGATGATTTGAATTTTTCTGAACATGATCTCAAAATCCTACAAGATTTACTAGTCAGCAAGAACGTAAATTTTTTATTAGGTGCGGGAGCTTCCGCTCCATACTTTTCCACCCTTAATAATATGGAAAATTTGATTACCGATATTGGAAACTCTAATTTAGATAGTACTAAGAAAGAAAAACTGAAAAAGTTATTAATCCTATTCTTTTTAATATTATCTGTCTGTGATAACTATTCTTTAATATCCCGCAAAGAAGATAAAGAGAGTACGCCTTTGATGAATACTATACTAGAACAATATACAGCGTTAATAAATATTATTTCTAATTATATGTTTTTAAGGAATAGTAAAATAAATCCAATTCGAGTAAATGTATTTACTACAAATTATGACTTGTTTTTGGAAAAAGCCTTTGATTTGTATCTAGAGAAGAATAATAGAATTTCATTGAATGATGGGGCAGAGGGGTACTTAGGAGATACATTGACTCTGATAACTATAACAAAACTACAGCTCATTCTGGGTTATATGATAACTACTATATGGAAACGCCCACTTTTAATCTCGTTAAATTACATGGATCAGCAAACTGGTCATTGGATAGCAACAATAAAATACTGATAGATAACGATTTAGACTATTTTGAAGATTTTAAAAGAATAGCTCATGATATTTTGAATGAGAACTACGATGACTATAGTGAGGAAGAACAAAGAGATTATATAAAGAGACACATTACGGGGATAGAGTGCCATTTATATCTTGAGAGGTTAGAGAATAAAACAACATTATTTGATTCTATAAAAATAGATGAAAAATACATTGATAAGGCGAATAACCTTCAAATCGTTATGCCTACTAAAGATAAATTTAAAAATACAGTATTTAGCAATCACTACTATAGTATGATCCGTTATATGAAAGAGACACTAGAAAAAAAGGATTCTATTTTAGTCGTTTTTGGCTTCTCTTTTGCAGATGAACATTTACGTACAGAATTAAAACGTGCTTTTACTAATCCTGGGTTATTAGTATACATTGTATGTTACAAGGACAAAGACAAAGATAATATCTTAAATGTTTTGGATTATACGGATGGAACCGTACCCATTAATGTATCTTTTATTTCCCCTTCTACTATAAAGTCATTTCAAGATTATAAGGGGATTTTGGAATATACTGCCTTGTATGGAGAGGAAATTAAAGGAAACCATTCTTATATTCTTGAGTTCTTATCTCAAAATGAACTAAGTGAAGAATATTTAGAAGAGGATATACAATCACTACGAAATACTTTAGAAGAGTTGACTCTTCTAGAAGAAATTGCAATTGAGGCTTCAGAAATTGTGAAAACCATTTTAGAGAATCCAATTGTACAACACTTATATGCCACCGAACAAGAAGGTATTGAGTTGTTCTATAACGCAGTGATAAGCTTCAGGGCTTTCAACAATATACTGAAGTATAGGAGAGATCAATGAAAAAATTTGATGATTTTGCTCCCCAGATTGGATTTGTGACTAAAGTTGATGGATTAACATGTATAATTGCTGCCTTTGACTATATGAATGATCCTACTATTATCCATAATGGTAAAGTTATTAAAAATATAACCGTCAATTCATTCGTAGTAATAAATCAAGGTTTTACTAAAATAATTGGAAAAGTGATTTCTGAGTCTATTATTGATCACCAGTTAAGCACAGATATTGCAAAAAAACTATTCCATGATTCCCGCTATCAAAAGAACTCCATTGTCAGAAATATTGATACTCAAATAGTTGGTTATATAGAAAATAAAGTTTTTGTATCAGGAAGTAAATATATCCCCATGATTGGAAATTTAGCAACAATACCGGACCCAGATGTGATAAATCAAATTTACATTAATAGTTATTCTTCTTTATTTGATGAGAAAACAGAAAGTATTTCAATAGGGAATACAGTAAATGAGAATATTCGCATTAACCTACCTATCAATGACTTTTTTGCCTCTCACATTGGTATATTCGGAAATACCGGGAGCGGTAAATCCAACACACTACACCAATTATATACCAGTCTTTTTTCAAAAATAGACTTCGGTAGAATTGTAAATAAGAGTACTTTTTTAGTAATTGATTTCAACGGAGAATACACGGGTGCTGCCAGTTTCGGGTTATTACCAGAACAAAAGCACATCTATAAATTGTCAACTCGAGAAAACAGACAGAGTCGTCTTCCTATAAAAAGGAGCTTCCTGATGGATCCCGACATTTTATCAATGCTTTTTAGAGCAACAGAGCAAACTCAAAAACCGTTTATGAAGCGAGTCATAAGTGGCTGGAAGAAGTACGAAGATAACTCAGATTCATTAACTAATTGGATTAAAAGCATCATTCTAAATGTACTTCAAAGTGAACCTAGCAATGTTTTGTTAGACTTTATGAGAGGGGTTTTATCTACATTAATTCCATTATCCTCGGAGGAGTCTATTCTTTTAGATAAGATTAATTCAGTTTATATATTTGATAAAAATGAAAAGAAGTACGCGTATGCGCCCTCCCTTGGACAATGGATTATACAGGCTGGTGGTCTGACAGACTTACAGCGACAGGATTTAAAGGTTGATGTCATATGTGAATATTTGCGAATACAGTTTCATGAATTAGATTTTTTTGATGAACTTGAAATAAGAGCTAAGCTGAGGATTATTAGTGATATCATATATCGTAGAGTGGATTTTACTAATATTTCGCCCATCATTAATCGCATTGAATCAGAAAAAGAACAATGGAAAAAAGTATTGCATGTTACTGATGAAGAAACCCTTGCAGTAAACAGTACAGATAAATTAGTTCACATTATATCTTTACGTGAATGCAATATAGAAATTAAAAAAATGGTTCCATTATTATTAGCAAAATTAACATTTGAGAATGCAAAAAACTTTAATGATAACTCTTCCTTTCACCTAATTGTAGATGAAGCTCACAACATTCTTTCTTCTCAATCGAGTAGGGAAAGTGAGAGTTGGAAAGATTACAGGTTAGAGTTATTTGAAGAGATAATAAAAGAAGGGAGGAAATTCTCCTATTTTTTGACCATCTCTAGTCAGCGTCCGGCAGATATCTCAGCTACTATCCTGTCTCAAGCGCATAACTTTTTCATACATCGTTTGGTAAATGAAAAAGACTTGGCGATACTAAATAATACAATTTCTACATTAGATAGAGTTTCCCGACAAAATATACCTCTCTTGTCTCCTGGTATTTGTATAATTACAGGAACAGCAATGGCTATGCCTATAACTGTCCAGGTACATTTTAATAAAAATAAAGATTTAAGACCTAATAGCGATACAATAGATTTGATAAAGTTATGGGGAGAATAGTTTTTGAACAGAAAATATTAATGCACAAAAAAGATCTAAAGTTATGCAAACCCTAAATAAATGAAACACTAAAAGGCCTACCGTACCCAAGACTGCAAAAGTAAGACAGGAACCGATTAGCTGGTTCTTGTCTTTTTATATAGGTGTGTAGGGAAAACATATAAATAGAAAAAGTTATGGAGAACAGTTCCTTATAGTAAGAAATGTTAATTCGTGGTCATAACTTAAGAGTATTGACTATGAATTCTTAATCCAGTAAAATCATTACATACAATGGTGTCATAACTTATGTTCGAAAGTGAATCAGAAAAGTGGGTGAAAAGTGTGAAATATGGTTATGCAAGAGTGAGTACTCGTCACCAGGATTTAGAAGGACAGATGCGTCAATTAGAAGAGGAACATTGTGACAAAATTTATTTTGAAAAAATTACTGGAACAAAAAAAGATCGTCCAGAATTTCAGAAGCTGATCCAAACTATTCAGGTTGGAGATACATTAGTCGTAACAAAACTCGATCGATTCGCTCGAAGTACCCAAGATGCTTTAAATACAATTAAATTACTTTTTGAAAAAGGAGTTAAAATTAATGTATTAAACTTGGGTGTGATTGAGAATACATCTACTGGTAGACTTATTTTTACTATTTTTAGTGCTTTCGCAGATTTTGAACGAGACTTAATCGTAGAACGAACTCAAGAAGGAAAAGAAATAGCTAAGCAACGACCAGGGTACCGAGAAGGTCGACCTAAAAAGTTCTCTCAACAGCAAATCACACTAGCCATGAGTCTACTAGAGACTCACTCCTACACACAGGTAGAGAAAATGACTGGGATTAGTAAGAGCACATTAACAAGATATAAACGAAAGAGAGAACTTCTACTTAACAAGGATAAGTAATTAATTAACAGCTAGTCGTCTGAAGTGTATCAAAAAATATCCGAAAAAGGCATATAAAAAATAAAAAACACCTTATTATGGTATGAAAGAGATATACTAATATTATGGTGATAGATAGCCTAGAAATAATCTATGATCATAATATTCTGTACGCTCAAAAAATTAAAAATTGGGTGACTTATCAAATCATTATTACTAGATTAAGATTCCAAGACACAATTAAAAAAAACAATATTACAAGAGAAACGGTTTGCAATATATGTAATCAAATAAAACTTAATTAGAGGAGAGAACTAATGAAAGCGTCAGAAACTAATTTATTGAAATTTTTACAAGGAACAAAGCAGTTTATAATTCCTATCTACCAACGTAAATATAGCTGGACTTATGCTCAATGCCAACAACTGTGGGACGATTTGGAACGAGCAGCAAAAGATCCTCAAAATAAAGGCCATTTTATGGGCTCTATTGTCTATATAGAAAAAGGCTTATATCAAATTTCTTCTGTTCCACAACTACTTGTCATAGATGGGCAACAAAGACTAACTACTCTAACGCTCTTAATTTTAGCTTTTAGACAAGTATTAGAGAACAGTGAAGAAAAAGTCGCATTAAATGATAGACAAATAAAGAACTATTATCTTGTAAATAATGATGAGGAGAACGAACTGTATCATAAATTAATTTTAACTAAAAGTGATAAAGATACATTGTTTGCATTGGTAGATAAGAATGAAGTGAAAGGAAACAAGTCTCCTAAGCTATTGACTAACTACGAGTACTTTTTAAAAAATATTCAAAATAGTGATCTTAGCCTAGAGCAAATTCTCCATGGTCTACAGAAATTAATCATCGTAGATATCGCTTTAGATAGGGAAAATGATGATCCTCAACTGATATTTGAAAGCTTGAATTCAACAGGCTTAGACCTTTCTCAAGCAGACTTAATTCGTAATTATATTCTCATGCGTTTAGAACCTAAAGAGCAAACGCATTTATACCAAAATTACTGGTATCCGATGGAGAAAAGTTTTGGAAATTTAAATGAGTCTTCTATATTCGATCGATTTATGAGAGATTATTTGACCCTCAAAACAGGTAACATTCCAAGGATAAGTGAGGTATATAAAGATTTCAAGACATACATAAATACTAATTCTGAAATAGGTATTGAAGCTATACTACAAGAAATTTCCCGATACTCAAATTATTTTGTCTACCTGACATTTAGTCAAGAACCAGATGAAAAAATTAATGAAGTTTTAAGAGATATAAACGAACTGAAAGTAGATGTTTCGTACCCCTTTTTACTGACTGTTTACGATGATTATACTAAACAAAAGCTTTCTCGAGAAGACTTTATTAAGGTCTTACGAATTGTAGAGACTTATGTTTTTCGACGTTCAATTGTTAGTATTCCGACAAACTCATTAAATAAAACATTTGCTTCTCTGAAAAGTGAAATAGATGTAAATAGTTATTTAGAGAGTCTACAAGCAACTTTAGTAAGAAAGGGATCCTATAAACGTTTACCCAATGATGAAGAATTTAAATTGTCTCTCTCAATAAAAGATGTTTATAGTTTTAGAAATCGAAATTATCTATTAAGGAAATTAGAAAATTTTAAACGTAAAGAAGTCGTTAATATAGAAGCTTTTACGATTGAACATATTTTGCCTCAAAATGAAAAATTATCAAAAGAATGGCAACAAGACTTAGGACCGAATTGGAAAGAAATACAAGAAAAATATTTACACACAATAGGCAACCTTACCTTAACGGCTTATAACTCTGAATTAAGCGATCGACCATTTATTGAGAAGCGTAACTTAGAAGGAGGATTTTCAGATAGTCCACTTAAGTTAAATAGAGGATTAAGTAAATTGGAAACATGGAATGAAAAGCTTATTCAAGAAAGAACAAAAATATTATCTGAAAAAGCTACTGAAATTTGGGACTATCCTGAACTATCATCAGAATTATTAGAAAAATATAAAGAACAAAAAGTAAAAAAAAGTAAAAGGAAATTTGATATAACTGATTTCAAATATCTATCTGAAGGAAAAACTCTTGATCTATTCGAAGAAATTAGAGAAAGAATTAATCGTATAGATGATTCTATTAAAGAGGATTTCACAAAGTTGTATGTTGCTTATAAAACAAAAAAAGGGATAAACTTTGTAGATATTGTACCTCAAAAAGATAAACTTAAAATTTTCTTGAATATAAAGTATGAAAAAACAAATGATTCTAAAGGAATATGCAGAGATGTTACTAATGTAGGACGTTGGGGGAATGGAGACGTGGAGGTTCTTCTAGATAATAGAAATGACATGGACTATGTTTTTGGTTTAATACAACAATCTTTCGACTTGCAATAAGATATAGAAAAAGTATTTATGTCTATTGATTTTGAAAAAAATAGTAATTGAAAAAGTTAATGAACCTTATTATTAAAGATTATTTTGTTTAGATAGAAATAAAAGCACCCTCCGTTCATTTAGATGGATTACTAATGATTCATCTAAAAAAAAGTATTCTGAATTAGAAAATAGAATTAAAAGGAGCAATGTACACAATGTCAGAGAAAATAGAAAAAAATTCAACAACCTTGTATCAAGCTTTATGGAATTCAGCGGATATCTTGCGTTCAAAAATGGATGCAAACGAATATAAAAGTTATTTATTAGGATTGGTTTTTTATAAATACCTTTCAGATAACATGCTTCGTTATGTCTCAGTCTTACTAGAAGAAGAAACAGAAGATTTACAAGTAGCTCAAAATTTATATGTAAAAGCATGTGAAGATAGTGAGATTAAAGAAGATCTATTAGAAGAATTACAAGATGAATTTTCCTATACGATTGAACCTCAGCTAACATTTACAGCACAAGTTAACGCTATTCATGAAGGTTCTTTTCAATTAGAAGATTTAGTACAAGGATTTCGTGATATCGAACAATCTAGTGAAATATTTGAAAATCTTTTTGAAGACATTGATTTATATTCTAAAAAACTAGGAGTATCGCCACAAAAACAAAATAAAACAATTGCGGATGTCATGAAAGAATTATCCGTTCTTAATATGGCTGGTCATGCAGGAGATGTATTAGGAGACGCTTATGAGTACTTAATCGGTCAATTTGCTTCTGAATCCGGTAAAAAAGCAGGAGAATTTTACACGCCTCAACCCGTTGCAAAATTAATGACTCAAATTGTTTTACAAGGAAAAGAAAATCAAAAAGGTTTTTCTGTTTATGACCCGACAATGGGATCAGGTTCCTTGTTGCTAAACGCTAAGAAATATTCGAATGAACCTGGAACGATTTCTTATTTTGGACAAGAACTCAATACCTCAACCTACAACTTAGCAAGAATGAACATGATTCTTCATGGTGTATCGACAGCAAACCAAGACCTTCATAATGCGGACACGTTGGACCAAGACTGGCCAACAGAAGAACCAACAAACTTCGATGCCGTACTTATGAATCCACCTTATTCAGCAAGCTGGTCAGCGGATAAGGGGTTCTTAGAAGACGTTCGCTTTTCGACTTATGGCGTTTTAGCACCAAAATCAAAAGCAGACTTTGCTTTCTTATTGCATGGGTATTATCACTTAAAAGATTCTGGCGTTATGGCAATTGTCTTGCCACATGGGGTGCTCTTTAGGGGTGGTGGAGAAGGGAAAATTCGTAAAGTGTTATTAGGGAATGGTGCAATCGACACAGTGATTGGCTTACCCGCTAATATCTTCTTTAATACGTCTATTCCAACGACTGTTATTATCTTGAAGAAAGACCGTCCAACTAAAGATGTTCTATTTATTGACGCTTCTCAAGGATTTGAAAAAGCGAAGAATCAAAATACCTTAACGGACGAACATATAGATACGATCTTAGAATCGTATGCTAAAAGAGAAAATAAAGAGAAGTATGCTTATGTAGCAGAATTTGAAGAGATTGTAGAAAATGATTACAACTTAAATATTCCTCGTTACGTAGATACCTTTGAAGAAGAGGAAGATATTCCATTAGAAACGATATCTGCAACAATTCAACAAACTAAAAAAAACCTCTCTCAAGCGGAAGATGAATTGTTTGGGATGTTGAATGCATTGCGCGGAACAACGGAAGAAAGCGATAAAGAATTAAAAGGTTTTATCTCACAGTTGATGAATGATGGTGATAACGATGAATAAATTATTGCCAGTAGTTCGTTTTAATAATTATTTTGGAGACTGGGACAAAAATAAATTGAAAAACCTTGCTAGTTTTTCTAAAGGTAAAGGCTATACAAAAAGTGACTTAACTGAACAAGGACAACCAATTATTTTATATGGGCGTCTTTATACTAAATATGAAGCAGTCATTAACTCTGTTGATACATTTGCTCATTTAAAAGATAATTCTGTTTTAAGTGAAGGAGATGAAGTTATCGTTCCAGGTTCAGGGGAAACGTCAGAAGATATATCAAGAGCCTCTGTAATTGGAGAATCAGGAATAATTATTGGTGGTGATTTGAACGTTATAAAACCTACTAAAAAGATTAATTCTATCTTTTTGGCACTAACGATTTCAAATGGAAGACAACAAAAAGAATTAAGTAAACGTGCACAAGGTAATTCAGTTGTTCATTTGTATAATTCCAATTTAAAGGAAGTATCAATTATATTTCCAGAAAAAGAGGAACAAGAAAAAATTGGTTCATTTTTTAATAAACTAGATAAGACTATTACTCTACAGCAGCAACTTGTTAACGACCATAAGCAACTGAAAAAAGCTATGCTACAAAAGATGTTTCCACAAAAAGGAGAAAGTGTTCCAAGAGTTAGGTTTGCGGGGTTTAACGTTGATTGGGCAGTAAGAACACTAGGTGAAATCTCTAATATGTATCAACCAACAACTATTGGACAAAGTGACTTGTTAGATAGTGGTATTCCTGTTTTTGGAGCTAATGGATATATTGGATATTATAGCGCAGAAAATCATAAGAATGATCAAGTGACGATATCTGCGCGTGGAGAAAAAGCTGGAAACCCAAGCTATGTTAGAGGTCCTGTTTGGATAACTGGAAATTCAATGGTTATAAATGTTGATGAGAACGCTGAAATGGATAAGTATTTTTTGTATCAAAATCTTTTATCATTATCATTAAAAAGATTTGTTACTGGGGGAGCACAACCTCAATTAACAAGAAATGTACTTGATAGAGTACCTATTAAAACTCCAAGTTTAAAAGAACAAGAAAAAATAGGAAACTTCTTCAAACAATTAGATGAAACCATTGATCTTCATGAACAAAAATTAGAAACCTACCAAGAACTGAAAAAAGCTATGCTACAAAAGATGTTTGTTTAAGAATGAGGAAATGAGGCGAGTGGATGGCAATTACGTTTACTTCTGAATCAGAGTTGGAACAAAATCTCGTTAACCAATTGATTAGTGGAGATTCGCAATGGACCTATCGGAAAGACTTAAACACAGAAGAAAAATTATGGGTAAACCTTAGAGAAAAACTAGAACGAAACAATAAAGATATTTTAAATGGAGTAAACCTGACGGAACAAGAATTCCGTCAGGTTCAAAACCAATTAACCTTTGCGAACTTCTATGACGCAGCTAAATGGTTGGCTGGTGAAAATGGTGTGGCGAAAGTACAAGTCCAACGCGAAGATGCGTCTCTTGGAACGGTTCGTTTGAAAGTATTAAACCGAGCAGATATAGCGGGTGGCATGTCTTCTTATGAAGTAATCAATCAATTTCAGAGTTTTAAACAAAGCGCAGACGATCGAGATCGACGTTTTGACGTCACGTTATTGATTAATGGTTTGCCACTGATTCATATTGAACTAAAAAATAGAGCCCATTCTTATATGGATGCTTTTAGACAGATTAAAAAATACTTAATACAAGGCAAGTTTAACGGGATATTTTCAGCTCTTCAAATGTTTATCGTATCGAATGGCAGCGATACACGCTACATAGCTGCTGCACAAGACACAAAATTGAATGAGCAATTTCTATCGACTTGGGTGGATTCAAAAAATGATCCCATTACGAGTTATTTAGACTTTGCCGAACACGTTTTATCGATTCCGCAAGCCCATAAAATGGTAACCCAATACACGGTTATCGATAGCGATAAAAAAGCATTAATTTTATTAAGACCATATCAAATACATGCTATTGAAGCCATTAAACAAGCCTCAAAAAGACAAGAATCAGGGTATGTCTGGCATACAACAGGTTCAGGTAAGACGTTGACGTCTTACAAAGCAGCTCGTAACTTGTTGCAAATTCCCTCATTAGATAAAACCATTTTTATCGTTGACCGTGTCGATTTAGACCAACAAACCACTTCATCTTTTACTTCTTATGCAGAAAATGATGTGGTCCAGATCGACGAGACGGATAATGTCAGTGATTTAATTAAAAAATTACTCTCAGCTGATCGCTCGGTCATTGTGACGACGATTCAAAAATTAAACCATGTTATGAAACGATTTGAAGGAAAAGAATTGACTCCACGGTATAAAAAATTAAAACACTTGCATATCGCTTTTGTAGTTGATGAATGCCACCGGGCAGTCTCCCCACAAAAGAAGAAAGAGATCGAACAATTTTTCTATCAGTCTCTTTGGTATGGGTTTACCGGTACGCCTATTTTTGCTGAAAACGCCAAACAAGCTTTAGGAAACTTAGCGCGCACAACAAAAGAACAATATGGCAGCAGCCTACATGAATACACCGTTAAAGAAGCGATTCACGACAAAGCTGTCTTAGGCTTTCAAATTGAATACAAAAGTACTTTTTCAGATGATGAGTTAGACGATTTGATAGTAAAGCTAGATCCAAGTATAGAATTAGCAAGTATGTCTGAACAAGAAAAGGAACGCATGATTCCAAAATCCGTTTATGAAGACGAAAAGCATATGTTAGAAGTCATTCATTCAATTGTAAACAAATCTCGACGAAAATTAGGCTTTCAAAATGGTCCAGGTAAAACGTACAATGCTGTGTTAACGACATCTTCTATTGCACAAGCCCAACGTTACTATGAGTTGTTTAAAAAAGTGGTTGCTGAAGAAACACCAGTAACGATTCATGACAAAACCAAAAGTGTTTTGCCCACTTTTCCAAGAGTGGCCATTACTTATTCGATTTCTGAAAACGAGGCAACGTCTGTTAACAATCAGGAAAAAATGGCAGAAGCAATTAAAGATTACAATGAGATGTTTGGCACCTCTTTTTCTATTGAGACCATGCGGGCGTATAATAAAAACGTCAATGATCGCTTAGCACGAAAACAAGAAAAATACTTATTTAGAAAAGAACAATTGGATTTAGTGATTGTAGTGGATCGTTTGTTAACGGGCTTTGATGCACCTTGTTTATCAACACTCTTTATCGATCGAGCACCGATGCAGCCACATGACTTGATTCAAGCTTTTTCACGAACCAATCGGTTATTTGATCGTTCTAAACACTTTGGACAAGTTGTTACGTTCCAGACTCCTGCTTTATATACGCAAAAAGTAAAGGATGCTCTCGTGTTGTATTCAAATGGGGGAGAGAACGAGTTATTAGCACCGGTATTCAAAGAAGCCCATCAGGCCTTTAAAGATGCTTTAGCAGGCTTAAGAAAAATCGCTCCTTCACCAGAATCTGTTGATGCATTAAGTTTAGGACAAAAGAAAAAGTATGCGAAAGCTTTCCAAGAGGTAGACAAAGCTTTTGCGGCCATTCAAGTGTATACGGAATACGAAGAAGCAGAACTAGAAAAAGAGTATCATGTCACTGTAGAAGAAATAGAACAGTACCATGGAAAGTATGAAAATGTCCTAGAAGAAATAAAACCAGATCCTGAAGAAATAGACGAGCCAATAGATATGGATATGGAATATGAGCTAGAGTCTGTTAAGACAGAAGATATTAATTACGAGTATATTTTACAACTGATTCAAGCATTGGTTCCAACCTATATAGAATCTGAAATGAGCTCTGAACTAGAGTCTGATTCAGAAGAAATTGATAGCTATATCAACGATTTGAAACGAACGAATCCAAAACTTGCAGAGTTAATGGAACAATTATGGAAAGATATTCAAGAAGAACCAGAACAGTACCGTGGCAAGCAAGTCTCTAGTCTATTGGAAGAAATGATTCAAGAAGCGATCGCTTACCAAGTAAATCATCTTTCAAAAGAATGGGCGATGAAAGAGAGCGTCTTAACTTTTTACGTCAATCATTATAACCCTAAAAAAGAAAGACAAAACGGGGAATCTGAATTAAAACGAACAAGTGATTATGAGGCATATAAAGCTACGACAGAAAACCCTGTAAAACGGTTAACGTACTGGAGAGAAATAAAGAACGCTGTTGCAGATATGATTAACGAAACGATTTTACCTTTACGCAAACCTTAGTTTAACGACGTAAATCTATAAAAAATGAATAAAATAAACGTTCGTTAATTAACGAGCGTTTAAAAATGAAACATATACAACGTTTAGGAGCAATGAAATGATCGTCAAAAAACACATGCTTTCCTTTTTGATTGCTACTTCTCTTTTGCTAGGGGCTTGTAGTCCCTCAGCAGATGCAGATGAAAGTGGAGCAACAGAAAGTTACTTAGGCACAGAAACAACAACTGAGAGTACAGAGGTCAAAGAAGAGGACAGTTCTGAAGTAGCTTCTTCCAATCAAACAGAAGATACAAAAGAACAATCCGTTAAGGAAAGCCAGACTGAAGAAGTAGCATCAGAGGAACCGATAGATGACTACAAAACGATTAGTGTTGACGGTGGCGACTTATCAGGGCATAGAGAACCAAATGTACGTGTTAATATTGGTTTTGATGATCGAGAGTATTGGGGATTTACCAATGAATATGGACAACTTGTTCGTGTAACAGCAGACGCTATTGTCCTTCAAGATGATACAACGGAACCTATTAAATCGAATGGCAGATATTACCATGATGAAGCGAAAGTTCCAGGTGTTGAAAATTCAAACTTTGATGAAGGACATGTGATTGCAGACTCTCTAGGTGGAGTATCTAACGCCTACAATATCACTCCACAAGATAGTATATTGAATAGACATGGTGATCAGGCTTATATGGAACGAAATATTCGTCAAGCAGGCGGAGCAACCAATTTTGAAGCTATTATTACTTATCCTGATACTGAAACACAGATTCCAAGTAAGTATAGGTTTACGTATACGATTCTCGGAAATGATGTTGTTGACGAATTTCAGAACGGAAATCCTGATGAATACAATAAAGAGCAAGGGTTAACAACAAGTGAGTCAACTGAAAGTGAACCCTCACCAGAAAGTTCTATTGTAGAACCAGAAAAACCTAGTGGAGACATTTCTTCAATCGATACAAATAATAACGGAATGGTAACAATCAAAGAAGCCAAAGATGCTGGGTTCTCCATGCCCATTACAAAAGACCATTGGTTATACATCTATATGCGTGATAACGATGGTGATGGTATGGTTGGAGAATAAAAAAAATTTTTTTTACTTATATTTCATTTAACAAGAATCAAAAAGATACCTATCGCAATTTTTTTTGCGGTAAGTATCTTTTTGATTTATTTATTATTTAATTAAGAATAGAGAGCGCACCTAAAACTAAATACTTTTTAAAGTTAATATATTCGTATTAGATAATATTATGTTTTTAAGCAGATACAGATGTTTCTGTGATAGGATCTTTGAAACCAAGAACATATGCAAGTACTGCAGAAATTGCAAAACTTAGTGCAAGTCCAATAATAGCGTACATAAATTCTCCGCCTACAAAAGCACTAAGAGTAGTTAATCCACCGAATACAAATGCGTTAGAAGAAACGTGAGCCCACCCCATAAAACCACCACCGATTGCTCCACCAATAATTGCTGCTATAAAAGGCTTCTTTAGTTTAACAGCTACACCGTAGATAGCTGGTTCTGTAATTCCAGCAAAAGCAATAGTTAAAACGGATGAAAGAGCGTAGCTCTTCATTTTCTTATTACGCGTTTTTAAAAATACTCCGAAAACAGCACCCATCATTGCAAAGTTTGTTGCAAAAGTTAGAGGAACAATATAATCATATCCTAATGTAGCAATATTATTAATCATGATGGGATTAACAGCCCAATGTAAGCCAAACATAACGAGAACGTTCCAACCACCACCGACTACTACTCCGGCCAATAAACCACTTGACTCAATCAAGGTATTCACTACTGAAGCAATGAACTCTCCGCCGTAAACTCCAATTGGTCCAATTGCGATAATTGTCAGAGGAACCATTATGACTAGAGAAATAAGAGGAACAAAAACTAGCTCCAAACCAGATGGAATTACCCGACGTAGAAAACGTTCCAAGTAACTATATACCCAGATTGATAAAATAATAGGAATAACAGTATATGCATAACTCATTAAGACAACGGGAATGCCTAAAAAGGAAGTTAATGCACCGTTACCTTGATTTCCCATAAGAGCGATAAAGTCTGGATTAATGAGAGAACCACCAATAAGTACTGCTATATAAGGGCTTACTTTAAATTTTAAAGCTGCAGTATAAGCAAGTTCAACTGGAAGAAAGTAAAAAACACTCATAGCTGTTACTGTTAAAATAGCATAAGTTCCACTGTCTTCGGATAAAATACCTGCTTGTGTCGCAAGTAATACTAATCCTCTTAAAATACCAGATCCTGCAAATGCAGGTAAAAGAGGTGTGAAAATGCCAGAAATTGTAGAGAATATATTACTCAGTATATTCTTACTGTCATTACTATCTTCATTATTATTATTATTATCATTAGCGAAACTATTATTATTTGACATAATAGTTTCTAATTCTGCATATACTTTATTAACTTCAGTTCCAATAATAATTTGATATTGTCCACCTTTCTCAATAATTGAAATAATACCTTCAGTATTATTGAGAATATCTGTATTAGTTTTAGACCTATCTTTTAAGTTTAGTCTTAATCTGGTTGCACAATGTGTCATACCTGATATATTAGCTGGTCCACCTACATTATCTAATACTATTTGAGCTAAATTTTTATAGTTCATTGTTTTCTCCTCACTTTTCTAAGATATAAAGCCTTTACATTTAGTGCAAACGTTTAAGGCAAATGCCTCTAACGTTTATTTTTTTCTATTTCGCTGATCATATTAACTCTATTTTCATGGCGCCCGCCTTCATATTCAGCATCTAACCATTCTTTAACAATCATCTTAGCTAATTCTGTACCTATAACTCGTGATCCAAATGCTAGTATATTTGTATTATTGTGTTCTCTCGAAAGCTTAGCAGAATATGGTTCGCTACAGACGACTGCACGTATACCTTCTACTTTATTTGCAGCAATTGAAATCCCTACGCCGGTTCCACAGATCAAAATACCTAAATCGAAATTATGGTTCGCAACATTTTCTGCTACTTTTTTTGAAAAGATAGGATAATCTGTACGCTCTGTGGTGTAAGGACCAAAATCATTAACCTCATGGCCTAATTCTTCTAAATAATCTATAATAGCTGGTTTTAATTCATAACCTACATGATCGCTGCCTATTGCAATTTTCATATTAATATATTCTCCTTCTCTTATCTATTTGAATTCAATATTTCTTTGTAACTTTTCTCTTTACCAAAAAGTGTAGAAGTTCCTAAAATGAAACCTTTTACACCGATTTTAGATAATCTTTCAATAACTTCTTCAGAGATAGCACCATCTACCATGATGTCATAATTATAATTCTCACCTAAAGATACTGCTTTTTTTATTTTTTCATCTACATAAGGTAAGTATTTCTGACCAGCAAAACCAGGATTTACAGTCATAATCATTAAGTAATCAATCAAAGGTAACAATTCACTTATTGATTCCAATGAGGTTCCAGGGTTAATTGCAATCCCAGCTTTTTTTCCTTTAAGTTTGATTTTTTGTAAAGTTCTTGCGGGATGAAGATCAGCTTCTGGATGAATATAAATAATATCTGCTCCCATATCAGCAAAAAGATCTACATATTTATCAGGATTTACAATCATTAAATGGACATCGACCATTTTTTTAGTAGCATTACGAATAAATTCAAAATCTTGTAATCCCATACCAAAGTTAGGCACGAATGAACCATCCATGATATCAATATGGAAAATATCTGTACCTGCCTCATCTAAAGATTTAACTTCTTGTTCAAGATTTCCAAAACTAGCACACATCATCGATGGACATAATAAGTTTTTCATATTACTCCTCCTTTAAATTTTTTAAAAATTACAATTTACTAAGCGAATGAGTAATCGTTTACTCATTTAGCAAAAAATATAAGACAAAATAGATTATTTAAGTTAGAATGAAATTGAGTAATCGTTTACCTAGATTTAGATTAGCATTTTTTTTAATAGCTGTCAATTAATAAAATAGAATATTATTGTAAGTATTTCATTATTATGGCAAGATTGATGATGTAACAAAAAAGGGGGTATCTAGATGGAGAATGTTTCCATAAAGGATATTGCAAAACTAAGTGGTGTTTCAGTTGCTACTGTATCAAGAGTAATCAATAATAATGGTCGTTTTTCTGAAGAAACAGGAAAAAAAGTTAGGGATATCATTGAATCAACAGGTTATAGAACTAACAGGATTGCTAAAAGTCTACGTACACAAAAAACACAGTCGATAGGTATTGTAGTACCAGATATAACAAATTTTTTCTTTTCAAATGTTGTACAAAAAATTGAAAAACATTTTTTTGACATAGGTTACTCGACTATTATTTGTAATACAGATAGAGATCCTAAAAAAGAAAAAACTTATTTGAAAATGCTAGAAAGTAAGATGGTTGATGGATTGGTAATCATTTCTGGCGTAAAGAAATTTGAACCAACTGATATTGGGATTAGTTTAATTCCTATAGTCTATATAGATAGAGAGCCAAATGATTCTGTAAATAGTATATTTATTTCTTCTGATCATTACCAAGCAGCGTATACTGCTACTTCTCATTTGATTAGACAAGGTTGTAAACACCCGGTGCTATTACTCTACGATCGTGCGTCATCTTCGTCAGAAAAAAGATTAAGTGGTTTTCTCGATGCGTTGAAAGAAAATCATATCTTCTCAAGTTTAGAAGAAAATATTTTCACGTTTCCATCTAGTTTTGATTTTGTAAATCTTGATAAAGAAGATGAATCATTTAGAAATTTCTTAACTAAAGAACAGAAAATTGATGGTATTTTTGCTGTTAATGATTTGCTAGGTGTATACGCCTTAGATGTTTTAAGAAAAGAAGGTAAAAAAGTTCCTGCTGATGTAAAAATAATTGGTTTCGATAATACTCCATATAGTCGTTTTACTACACCAAAATTATCATCTATTGAACAAAATATTCAAGAAATTGCAACATTAGCGTGTGATTCACTAAAGCAACTAATGGAGAATAATTATATTAAAACAGAAGCAAAACGTTTGGTTCCGGTAAAGTTAATTATAAGAGAAAGCTCTCAAACAAATAAATAATTAATAAGCAAAAAATAATAAAAAACAACTTAAAGATTATTTTAAGTTGTTTTTTATTATTTTTTTTCTTATTTATACTGGTATTTGATAATAATTTTTGGTAATGTTGCTAACCTCTATTTTATAGGGTTTTCTAGTGAATTATTTACTTAGGAAAACAGTTACCAAAAACACTTGTTTTTGGGAACGGTATTGCGAAAATTTTAATAAAATGGAAGACGTCAAGTTATGATATTATTAATAGAGTAAAATCCAATTTATTCATTATAGATTTAAGGAGATGATTATTATGTTTGGTGTGATAAAAGAAATAATAATTAACCACTACAATAATGGTACTTTGCAAGGCCGCATGGAATCTCTAAATAGACTACTAGAAAAAAATATGGAAGAAACCACTATATCGATATCAGAATATGAACTACTAAAAGAAACACTAGATGATTTAAGTACAAAATAAAACGCTATAAACTATTTTTCTATAGGAATGCTTAATTAGGTATAGGCTAGGTGTGCCGCTTACTACAATAGTAACCCAAAGTAAGAAAAGTTGAATTGGATATAAATAAGTTAATACTGTCATGTAAAGCAGAATAAGAGTCGAGAGCACAAAAAACGAAGTAGTATGAACTACACCGTTTTTTGTGTTCTTTTTTTGCACTACAAGGTTATATTTTTTATTTGGAATTTAGTACTGCAATTTTTCTATATAGGTTTTGAGTACGTGTATGGTCTGGATGCAGTCATTTAAGTCTGACCATTCTGCCGGGTTATGGCTGATGCCATCTTTACTCTTAACAAACAGCATGACTATCGGAATTTGTTCTCCGAGAACCATTGCATCGTGTCCTGCTCCGCTTGGCAAACGATAAGGACGAATGCTGTTTACTTTCATAGCCTCTTCAAGTAGCTCTTGCCGGTCTTCAGAAATTGGCACAGGTGGGCTCTTTAAGGTTTCTTTATACGTAACAGACAATTTGTGTGATACTCCAATTTCTTCTCCAAGCTGAATAATGCGGTTGACTAAGGTATTTCTTGATTCTTCATAGATATCTCTACTATCGACATACAAGGTAACTTTCCCAGGGATGACATTAACTCCATTAGGTTCTACATGAAGTTTTCCTACTGTGGCTACAGCGGTATCATTAATTTGCTGTGGAATTTGATTGAGTTTGACTATAAACTCACTGGCAGCAAGTAAGGCATCTTTCCGGTCATTCATCGGTGTATTTCCTGCATGACCCGCTTCTCCTTGAAAGGTGTATTCCAACCAGTGAGGTCCGGCAATTCCTGTCACAATTCCACAAGGAAGTTCTTCTTTTTCTAACCGTTTTCCTTGCTCGATATGTATTTCAATAAAGGTTTCGATATCATCCAAATCCCGTTTGGCATTAGAGTAACTTTCTAGACTTAACCCCACATCTTGCAATACTTCTTCAAAACTTTCTCCATTAGTGTCTTTCTTTTTTATCTTCTCGTCTAAGTCGCCTGATCCCATAAAAGCTTCACTTCCATTCAAACCACCATGGAATCTCGATCCTTCTTCATCAGAAAAAATAACGACTTCAAAAGGTTTTTCTGGTGTGAATTCTGTCTCTCTCCAAGCTTCTGCAACTTCCAAAGCAGATAATACTCCCAATGGACCATCGAAGTGTCCACCATTTGGGACACTGTCGACATGAGAACCGCTTAATACGGCAGGTACACCTGGGCGTTTGCCTTCCAGCCGACCAAATACATTGCCTGCTCCATCCTGATGTACAGAAAGTCCGGCTTCTTTCATCCATTTCATGACCAGTTCTTTTGCTTCTTTTTCTTCAAATGAAAAACCAGTACGATAAGAACCATTCTGTTCTGTTAATCCAATTTTTGACAAAGCTCCTAACCGTTCAGCTAATCGCTTACCGGAGACACCATTGTAATCAAGTGAAACGTCATACGTTTCAAGTAAATTTTCTTTTAAAGTAAAAATTTTTTTTTGGCTCATAAAAATCCCTCCTACTCATAATTATAACAGATGACTCACTATAGAATAGCTTATCTATAAAGGACACTTTTCGAGTGTCTAGTTTTTGGCTCATACACTAATGATTATTTTCAGGAACTCTTTATTTAGATTAAGTAGAAACCCCCACAAGTTAAGAAACAACAATATACTATCGGTATAACAAATAGCAAAAAAAATTGAACTACATTCTATAGGTAGAAATGAATGTAACTCAAGCAACTATATAGATATAGATACATACAAACAAATTAAAATGTTCTTAAAATGCTCCTGAGAGACACTTAAAATCAAAGAAATTGAAGAATAAAAGCCTAAGAAGCTTATTCTTCAATTTCTTTGATTTTTTCTTGATCCATATTTTGAAATGCTATCATTCGTTTAGTTTCTTTATCTAGGATTGATTTAGCAAAAGTTACAAAAGAATCTACGTCTTGAGTTGCTAAAATTTCAACATACTGTGCTTTTGTATCCTTTTCAATAATTAATGGAGGAAATCTCTCCTGTAATAAAGAATAGTTCATCATCATCCGACCAGTTCGGCCATTCCCATCTGAGAATGGATGAATCCGTTCAAACTGAATATGAGTATCCAAAATAGCCATTAACTTAGCTTCCCTATCTGTAGATATACTTAAACGATAATTTAAATTATCAATTAATTGAGAAACTAACAAAGGTGTTTCTGATGGTGAAGCTGTTTGAAATTCAGCACCTAAAATCATATTTTCATTCTTTTTAAATTGACCTTTATCGTATTGTAATCGATCTGTTAAATCAGCGTGTATCTCTTTAATAATGGTGGTAGAAAGGGTCTCTTCATTTATTAAATGATTTATCATATGATCAAAAGCTTGCTTGTGGTTCTCAATCTCATAAAATTCTCTAACTGTAGCACCGGAACTAATGGGTAAAGTACCATTTACAATGATAGAAACGGTAGCAGGTAAAGAAATAGTATTTCCCTCAATCCCTGCCGAATGATGAGCTAATCGTACTAAAATATCTTCAAAGTAGTCGCTAGTTATGGATTTGAAAAATTTATTCACTTGAAGGCCTCCTACATTTAATATCTACACAAAAGTATACTTACGCAAGCTATTCAACAGTGTCTGTGTGAGTATTCTTAAAATTATGAGCTTAAAAAGTCTTTTGGCATCTACGCATCTTTAAAGTTAACTATACAAAAGTATACTAGTATACTTTTGTATAGTTAACTTATTTTCTGCAAACTTATTTTTTTGAATGCTCGTAAAGATGTTCGTACATTTGATTGTAACCCTCTCTTTGACGGTTAGTTAAGCGTGCGTTTACATAACTTTCAATTAGCATTTGCATCATATCGTTTACAGTTGATTTATCCATTTCTTCTAATTCTTCAATAAAAGGTTTTAATGTATTTAGTCTTAGTAATACATCAGGAGATAATTTAGCTGTTTTTGTAGCTTTAAAAAAGTTTTCGGGTACCTTCTTCTCTTGTACTTTAAATTGTTTTTGAATTTGTGTTTTTTTGTTTTCAATTGGAAGATCATTTGGTGAATGGATAGGTGATCTACCAAAGTCATTAGTTCCTTTTATGGATACATTTTTTTCTTGGAGACTACTTTTTTGTCTTTTGATAATTGGTTCAAATGACTTACTCATAAAATACTCCCTTCTCCCATTCTAAGCAGTTAAATATTTTCTAAATACGCTTCATGGTCATTCAATTCATTTAAAACATCTATGAAAATTTGATGAGCTTTTCCATCCCACATTTCTACTTTTCCATTTGCATTAGTGTTCATGTGAACACCTTCTACATCATATACTTTTAAACGTTCTTGGTAATTTACAATAGTATCAATAACATTGCTGCCATACATTTCTCTTGCTTGATCTAAAACTCTAGTATCCACTCGTCCACCTTGTCTTAACATCATAGGAATAATTCCAACAACTTGTAAGTGGGCATTATAGTTTTCTGATAAAAATTGCATGTAAGCAATATATGTTTGGGCACCATCTAATGAGAGTTCTTGGGTTTGAAGAACAATAATACAATAATCGGCAGCTATCATAGCATTGTCTGAGTAATCAGATATCGTGGGAGGAACATCTATATAAATACGATCATAACTATTTTTGAAAGGCTCAATTAATTCTTTTAAATAAGAAATTTGAGCTATTTCATTATCTGGGTATTTATCAAAAAGAATCTTTGATAAATTTCTAAAGGATGTATTTGCTGGTATCATATCTAAATTATCCATGACATGAACGATTTCATCGGTAAGGTTTCCGTTTCGAAAACCATCAGTAATTGATTTTGATATGTTATCAAGATTTCCAGTTTTAGCAAGCACTCTAGTAGCATTGCCTTGAGGGTCCATATCAATAACTAAGATACGTTCCTTTAAATATGTAGCTGCTTCATATGCCAGCATAGTTACGGTTTTTGTTTTGCCAACCCCGCCCTTAAAGTTTCCAACAACATAAACTTTTCCGTTCATTTGTTTACCTCCTAATTTATACATAAGTATACTTATGTATAAATTTTAACATTTAAAAACATAATATGCAACGGTATACTACTGCGAAAGTTACTTATGTGTAGATGTAACAAAAATGAAATATAAGCATAAGTATACCAGTATACTTATGCTTAAGTTAAAAAGTATACTAGTATACCAGTATACTACGCACAAGTATACTGGTATACCAACGTATAAGTATACCAGAGTACTTGTGCGTTATCCTTATAATTCATTTAAATCACTGACATAGTAACAGTTCCCTATAAATTGTTTTCGTTTATACCTAATGAAAACTATACGTTAGTATACCAGTATACCGTTGTATATTTTTTTTTTAGCATGTAAAAACCGCTACACAAACTACGCGTTAGTATACTGGTATACTAACGTTATTTTCATACAGTATACTAGTATACTGTTGTATAGTTTGTTAATAGAAAAAAGCATTTACTTCACATTTTAAGTGCGTTAGGCTCGATATAACACTAAAATTAAATAAAAAAAAAGCCCCACGAATTGGCGTTCGTAGGACAACAAATTATTCTGATTTATGTATTGTCATTATACCAAGCACCTGGACAAATGGCAATTGGCTTTTTTACCAACACAGGAAGCCAAGCTGTGTGCGTGACAGCATTTAAGTAGACAGGTTAAGCATACGCCGCTGCAATAAGGAATGCTAGGAACAATCAAATAGGGTCGCTATATCCTCTATTGTTCTGAATGGTGACCACGACCGATTTGAACTGGTGGGGGCGGTAATCCAGGTCTGATTTAGACTGGTAGCTTAAAACAATACTCTTAGGGTGGATTTTAAGAGTGTTTTAAGCGTGTTGAGACAACAACACCGACGATATAGCATGTGAAGCAGGCTCCGACTCGATCCGAGGCTAGACCATACATAAAAACACATTCGTACTCTAGTTAAGCTTAAATATATTTTTAGGCTTTGCTAGGGTACAACTATGCTCATCTCACCAATT
>NZ_FNJW01000003.1 GCF_900102725.1 Carnobacterium viridans
GGTTTACTTAATGAACTACCTTGAAGATGGGGAATGTCACTCTCAAATAATCTAGCAGAGCGCAGCATTCGTCCATTCGTAGTTGGTCGTAAAGCTTGGAATTTTTCTACCAGTACCAAAGGTGCAACAGCGAGTGGTGGTGTTTATAGTTTAATCCAAACGGCAAAACTAAATTGGTTAAATCCGTATAAGTATCTTCATTACTTATTTGAAGAACTGCCTGATACACATTTAAGAATACCCTGAATTACTTCAAGCGCTATTGCCATGGAGTGTGGAAGTTCAAGAAGATTACAGATAACCCTCACTATAATAAAACATTATAGCAAGGGTTATTTGTCATAGCTAGATACCGTTTCATTTGCGCTTACGATTATCCTATTGATAATCCAAGTATCTCCTTTTAACTGAAACAAGCCAAGATAGGGATGATCAAGAATAAAAAATAGCATCTAAAAGACTATCTAGTTGAGCTTTCCCACTAGTTGGTCTCTTAGGTACTATCTCTATTTTTTATAAAGCGATTTGTGTTCCAACTCCAAGTTTTTTAGCTTTTACAAGAATCTTTTCAGCTGTCACAACATCCAATACCGCTGTTCCAACCGTTTTAAAAACAGTTATGTCTTCTTCATTTTCACGACCTAAAATTTTACCTAACATCACTTCACCAAGATCTCCTTGGTAGTGACTTCTTTCTACTAAACCTTTTTTTAACGGAGTAATGATATCGCCAGCTTCTGCCAGAACACCTTCCATTGTAATCGAAGATAACTTTATCTGCACGAACAATGATTTCGCTTGGTAATTCGTGCATTTCAGGAGTATACGCTCCAACACCATTAACATGAGCACCATTTTTTTACATGTTCTCCAGAAAATGTTGCACGTCTAGATGTTGTCACAGAAGTAATAATATCTGCGCCTTTAACCGCTTCTTCTGAATTGTCTACTGCAATTAATTTCGTATTAAAATGTGCAAATTGTTCTGACATCTCTTTTTACAAATTGTTCACAACGCTCTTTGTCAATATCTACTATCCTTACTTCGTCTAAATGAACGAACCGTTAACATCGCTTCTAGTTGAGAAATAGCTTGTCCACCCGTTCCGATTAAAGCAGCAATTTTAGCATCTTTACGAGCTAAAATATCTGTTGCCGCTCCCTGAACAGCTCCAGTGCGTAGTTGTGTTAGATAAGTGCCATCCATCATTGCTTCTACTATTCCCGTTTCAGCATTTAGTAAAACCATCGTTGCTGGCACACTTGGTAAATTCTTTTCAATATTACCAGGGTAAATCGAAACAATCTTAACTCCCAAAGCTTGGTTGTTGCCAGCGACATAGGCTGGCATATATAAGCTTTGCCCGCCATGTTCAGGAACATCAATATTTGTACGCAACGGAACTGTGCTTTTCCCTTGTGAGAAAAGACGTAAAGCTTCTTTATCTGCTTGAATAGCTTCCTCCATTGTAAAAACAGTTTGCATTTCTTTTTTCGTCAATACAATCATTCTTCTCTCTCCTTCTTAAAACTTATTTCAGATACCTTTTAACCACAATCTCTTTGAACTTATTTTTTTATTTCTTTTGTATCTTTTAGTTAGCACTATCTGTTAAGTCCATTTTAGATTTACGCATTTCTAAAACCATAAGTAACAGCTGTATAAAGCAAAATCACAATAACCAACCATTGAAGCATACCAACGTTTAATGATTTAACAAAGTAAACGGCTGTCAATACACCTAGTACTCCAAATGTAGAGGTAAATAACGTGATTTTACGACTATACTCACCAAATTTAACGAATTGCATACTTCCGATTGGAACTGAGAATGTTGCTGCTCCATCATGATGGGGAAAGCTACTGCTGGATTCATGCCTAAAGCATAAACCGTAGCCATTGTTAGCGCATATGAACCAATACCAATATTGTTTAATGCACCATAAGCAAATAATAAAACACCGGCTGTTACTAATTTTAGACCATATAATTCAGTTGCCGTTCCATTGGAAGGAATTAAATTGAATTTTCCAGCTAAAATTAACAATGCAGCAATAGTCAAACCGATTGAAATAAATTGTTTAATTGTTTTTCTGGTAATTTCACAAACAAAACGTGGTCCTACATATGCTCCAATGACTTGACTGATAATACAAACAGCTAATGTTTTAAGACCAACATCAATCGATGTGATATATAATAGGGCCATTGCCGCTACTGGAATAACACATTGTGCATTTAATGTTCCTGGTAGTTTCTTTAGAGGCACCCATTTCAACTTTCGATACAAGACTGTTCCAATAGCAAAATCTGATACGCCAAAAGTGGAAAGTAAAAACGTGAAGAATGAAGTAAATGGAAGTGCCAATGTACTAGCAGGTTCAGTCATAATTTCATTTTTATGCTTTACCAAATCTTTCACAAAAGAAAATACAAAAAATAAGTTCACAATCACAATCAAAGATAATAATACCCTAGTCATCATAGTTTCCTCCAACAATTTTTTTAGTTTTTATAAATATTTCTAACATCCATTAAATCTTTTCCAAATACTTCTTTTGCCGGATCTTCTAGTTGTTTAATCATGCGTAAATTATAGGCATCATGGATAATGTACTCTTTGGCTAATTTAACCATCGAATGATTTCTTGTCCAGATAACATCTGGCTGATCTGTTGGTAATGTCCCATACACTACTTCTTTTGAATCTGCTACTAAGCTAATCCAACGACTGCCATAATCTTTTAATTTGTCTTCTTCAAAGCCATGTTTATAAAAACGAGTAAATGGTAATTCATATCGCTGTTCTTGACTAAATAAAATAACAATGAAATTCTCTAATCGCTGTTCAGCTTTGGTGAGCAAATCTACCATTTCTATTGTTAAATCTTCTTCCCAAACTTGTAGATACAAATCTTTTTTTGAACTTTCAATTAATTCATTTACTTTTTCAATCACTCGGTTGTATTCAGAAAAATTCCATAACGTTTCTGTTATTTCTGTTTCTTCAATACTGCCTAAAATTTTTTCAATTTCTTCAAAATCACTTTTCATTTTCTTCTTTAATTGCTCAATCACTTTTTCAACTGGCTGAGCCATATACCGCACTGGATCTGTATTGCTACAAATAACTAAACCTTTTTTTAACAGGACATTTAGCGTATTGTATACCTTCGAGCGAGGGACACTTGAATTCTTGCTTACTTCATAACCTGTCTGACTACATTTTTTTAATAAGGCAATGTAAACTAATGTTTCATATTCTGAAAATTGATACTCTTTCATAATCGCTATTGCTCGATTCATTTCCCTCCCCTTTATTAAGTGATTAGCCTCACTTATTCGCTCTTTTTATTTAGGAGCTACCTTCAGTAACTACTATAATCCTAAATCATTTCACTGTCAATCGTTTTGTGAATGTTTTATCTTGTTTTTCTGTTTTTTTTTTTTAGATAGTCACTTATCTCTATAGGTTATACTAGGTTTTAGATAATTTCATATTAATCCTTGATCGATAAAACACAATATCAATAATTAAATCAGGTTTTACCTGTATTCGTTTACAATAAATCACTACATAGAACAGACCAAAAGATAAGTATGAATTATTCAGGTAAGTAGTTAGGGACTCTTTAGGTGAAAAAAAATTTCTATAGCGAAATAAAGTGAAAGAAAATAGTTTTTGAGATTATTGACTTATTTTTCTATTCTCAGATAGGAATTTATTGGGCTGAAAGAGGCCTCCAACACGTTAATTAACATTAATCAAGCTGAATTGACAAAGCCTTAATCCAACAAAAATCGGATCCGCTCAGGGTGCCTGACGATACAAAAAAAATAAATAATCTTTGTATTTCAACTTTTGAAAAAACTTACTTTTTATCCTTTATCTTTTTTATTTTGCTGCAGAAGCTGCACTTGTTACACTTTTTGCTCGCATCATGTACATTCGAGTAGCCATTTTACCACCTTGCATAGTTGCTTTACCAGATCCTGTTCCATACCACATGCTTCTTAAAACACTTGGCCCACGAATAATTAATACGCCAAAACCAATTAGCAACATAAAACTATACCATTCAAACGTTGTACTAGATAATACTTCTACAATTCCGACCATTAAACCCATCTGTACAATAATGCTCACAATTTGGCTCAGAAATTCGCGCCACCATACAGACATATAATTGTATTCCTCATTGATAATAGATATCGCTGCCCAGACACTCAACAACTCCAACAAGACAAGATCCGCATGATAAATACAAATTTTGATTAAGAATGTCGCAAATACAATCAATAAGAATAAAAGTAATATAAGTGTACTGGTAACATTAGGAGCGACTTGCGAGACGTCTTCTATGTTAATAAAAGAATTGATTTTTTCTGCAGTCATACCACCAATTGAACTAAACATCCATTCTCCTAATGGATAGACAATCATATCGAGTGAAAAAATTAAAATTAAAGGTAAAATTAGTACCATTGCACTAGCCTTAAAAGAATCGACAATCAATCCCCATACAGAAGCATCTCGACTACCTTCAGCTTCAGATAATAAGAAAATCAATACTTTTGCTAGAGCAATTGTAACCAACATTACACCACCAAAAGCTATAAAAATTCCATACAGTTGAGAGAAAAAACCACTCAGTGCATTGTGATCAAAAATAAGCTTTCCTAAAAGGTTAAAGGTTGTTTCTAGCAAATCTGTAATCCAGTCTGAAAACATTTTGGAAATCCTTTCTCCCATATTTACCACTCACCTTCTACAACAGAATTCAGTTTCCACTCTCCATCTTCTATATTCATTTCAATCTCTACCAAACTAGGTGTAATTGTAGATATACTTTCAATTGAAGCACTGTGATTTACTACTTCCAATTCAGGATTTACGTTACTTTCCTCAATACTAAACGCTTGCCAAAAAACACCATTATCATAACTTTCTTCACTTTCTCTTAAAAAAAATAAATCTTTACTAAATACAGCATCTGTATTGAATCCATAGTTTTCAACCTCTTCAGTAATTTCTTCTTGATAACTTTCTGTTAAGTAAGGAAAAACATCCTCTTCTAAATGAGCTAGTAAATCATCGTTATCTAAATCAGAAAAACGTTCTCGCTCTTCGTGTAGATTCAAAAAACTTTCTAACTGGTCTGTACTCTTTTCTAGTGCCTCTTCTTCGTTAAAGCCACATCCGGATAAAAATAATAAAACGCTCAATAACATTAACCCTTTCGTTCCTTTAATCATTACGTCACTACCTTCCTCAGTTCATTGACTTAAAAAAGCCGGAAGCTTCAGTTATTATTTCTTGTTCTTTTTGCTCTTTTGCTTTTTCTCGTTCTACAGACTCATCCTTTTCTCGTTCGGTTCGATTCTCAGCGTTTGATTGCATATAGTCTTGATAGTTTTCTTTATCTTGTTCGAATTTTTCTAGTTGTTCAGCTGTAGAATGTGGTGTGTAATCCCTTTGATTCAACAAAAATTTTGGTTGTGGAAACAACTCAAATTGGAAAGCTTTTTTTGCTTGAATGGGGCGTTTATTCTGAAAGACAATTAAACTCGTATCGTCTGGCATCTGCATAATTTCACCAGCCGTCATTAAATCTCTTCCGGTGTAACTTTGATTTTCACTGGAACTACTAGAGTTGTTCTCTTTTCCATGTTGTGTGCTCTCAGACTCGGTTTCAACCTTTACGGTAGCTTTATCCAATAATCGTTTAAAGTACTCCGCAGTAGTCGAATTTGCAGCATTTAAGCACGTTTTCACGGCACAGTTCCCTAAAATACTTTCCGCTTTTTTTTCACCATATTTATCCTGCAATTGCGTCAAAGTTTGGATAATAGTGGCCACTCCAATTCCATACCCTCTACAAGTAGCTAAAAACTCTTCATATCCAGGAAATTTACCTAAGTTTACAAATTCATCTAAAATAAAGTTCACTGATTTTGGCAATTTTGAATGGTTTTCAGATGCAAAATCATAAAGTTCGTTAAATAACTGGCTAAAAAAGATATTGATTAACCCTTCCCAGGATTGATCCATAACCGGAATAATCACGTAAAGCACCATTTTTTTTCGGCCAATATCTCGTAAATTAAAATCACTAAATCGCGTGAATTCGGCAACTTCATCATCCACAAAGTCGGATATTGTTGTTAGAAGGGACATAATGATACTGCCTTGCATGTCTCCTTTGGCTTTTTTATAGCCTAATTCATACGCTCGTCTAGCTGGGTGCTTGCGTTCAAGTTTTAAAAACTCTTCATCTAAGCCACTTTCGCCATCCTCATCTGATTCAGGGTCGAACTCTTGTAAAAAGTCTAAGATGCCCTCCATATTTCGTCTTTCAGGAGGCAATTCATACTTCACGAACAAAATAAGAGCCTTTAACAGTGCTCGTTGTGAGTAATACCAAACGTCTCTTTTACTGTCTTTGTTAGCACTGTCCACAATTTTAGTCGCCACTGTGGTGGCATGAATGTCTTTTTTGACGTAATCAATAGGATTGTGTCGGTCAGAAGCCATCATATTTGCAAAATTCAGGACCCGGACGTCATAGCCTTGCTGCTGTTTAACGGCAGCTGTTTGCTCATAAACTTCTCCTTTTGGATCCGTCACAACGATGCTATTTTCCGTTTCATTATAGACATTTGTAATCACAAAACTTTGGGTTTTAAAAGACCCCGGTCCTCCCATCACCATTATATTTCGATTGGGTTTTGATTCTGTGGGTTGAATAATGACTTTACTATTTAAAATACCTAAAATGGTTCCTGTCATCTGGTTTCCTCCCCTTCAGTTGGTTGATCAAGCGAAGCGGTAAAATTTTTCAGGATCTCTTGCTTAGATTGAGCCAGGTAATTTTTTCCGTCAAAAATCTCTTTTTCACGTGCCCAACGTGCTGAACCATGGTATTGGTTTCGTTCATCGGCTTCCCATCCCTCTTTCTTTTCTTTAGACGCTAATTTGATTTGAATAGAAGCACAATAAAGTAAAAGACCGATGGTTCCCATTATAAATAATGGATTTTTTGTTTCTATCAATATTTGAATCGTTTGAAAAGGATGGAGAAGTGTCTCTTTTACTGTTTCAAGTAAGATAGTGGTCGTTAAAGACAATTTAAACTCGGAAAAGGTCATAATCAATTGAGTCACCACTACTAAACACCACTCCGAAAGGACAAAACTAACGAGAAACCAAATGAGTTTCTTTTTTATTTTGTTTAAAAATTTTTCCACCGAATGCCTCCCTTAACGACTTTAGTTGGTTGCTGTCAAACCTAGATTTGTTAACTGGCTAATGTGATACTCTCCATTAGTTTCAATGAGGGTTACTTGATACAGTTGCGGCAAACGAGAAACCACTTCATGATCCAACGAGTATTCAGTAGTTAATTGAACCAAAAAAATCAGTTCCTCAGTCGGATGAAGATAAATAGTCAGTTCCTTTAACTGATTCTTTACATCTAAAAGAGGCGGATCTGTAGAAGAAAGTTCTTTTAGTCGTTGAATGGTTTCATCTGTAGCCTTGTTTTGTAAGTGGTCGAAACGAGTAAGATAAGTAGCGTTATCGTAGTCTAAATAAGTACGTAATCCCTCTTCAATCACGGTCAGTTTCTTTTTATTCGCTACAGTGTCAGTAAACTTATCCTCTTGATTGATTAGTTGTTCCATTGTTTTTAATTCTTTTTCTGTTTTTGAGAGCTTACTTTCTAGTCCTCGATTCGTTTGGTTTAAACTAAAGAGCGATACAATCAAAATAAGTACCGTTACGGTTCCAGTAACGGTTAGTAGTAATTTTTTCATCTCTATACCTCAATCTTTTAACTCATTCATTACAATCCCAACAAGGGTGCTGGATCGATTCGATTATTGTTTTGATAGACCTCAAAATGCAAATGGACACCAGTGGAAGACCCAGAAGTACCCATATAGCCAATGGATTCGCCTGTTTCAACTTGTTGACCAGGTAAAACGGTGATTTCTTTTAAATGAGCGTAGAGCGTCTCTATTCCATTGCCATTCGTTAGTTTCACGTAATTTCCCCAACTACTGGAGTAAGCTGCTTGACTAACTTTTCCTTTCAATGCCGCAAAAACAGGTGGATTTCCACCATTCATAGGCGCAAAATCAACACCTCCATGCAGTTTATGTTCTCCCGTTATAGGATGGATTCGAAAACCAAAAGCAGATGTAATGGTTTGATCTTCAACGGGAAAGGCTAGTACTCCATTGCCGGGTACCCCACTGTTTAGGGCTTGCTGCACTAAATCGGCATAATAAAAATTACCACCATTCGTGTATAAGTAATTGCCATTTTCATCAGCCACCGGGGATGAGTACGGATACGTTTGACCGGATGTATTGCCTAAAGAAGGTGCGACAACTTCTTTAGAATACACTTCTGCCAATTCAGTTGTGTGAACACCGCCGTTATCTGCAATATATGTTAAATAACCACTACCAAAATTATAGCTCTGGATAGCCGTGTTTAAGTCCACTCCTATTTGATTCATTTGATCGATCACATCTTTAAAGTGCTTAATTCCTATCTGAATGCTGTAAACGGGATCTTGAATAGCATTAGGTGCTAAACCAATGGCTTCACTCGACTGCATGATATCTAACTGAGAACCATCTGACTCAGTAGCTGTAATGGCCAATACAATCTGTATATAATCTTCCATCCCATATTTGGCTAGTTCCTCTTCCATGATGGGTTTCCATTTTAGAACCGATTCAGGTATAGAAGCCAATTCGTTCTCATCAGTTCCAGTAAAATAACTGGAAAAGGCAGTCACTAAGATGGTAATTAAGAGGACTAGTCCCAATACAGACCAAGCAAGAACTTTTCCGATTTTACTTTTAACATAAAACGTTAGTGGCTTCATTTATATCCTCACCAACTTTACTCGTTGTTTTGTAGTGTCTCGATTTCTTTCGTCAATGTTGCGATTTTATCCTTCTGAATCTGCTGTTTTTCGTCCTTTTTCTCATCATCTTCTTTAATGGCTTTTAACTCTTCTTCTGCTTTTGCCAATTCATTATCTGCTTGCTTAAGTTTAATCTTGTTTTCTAAAGAAGCTGACGGAAATTTTTCTAGTACTTTTTGTGCACTGGTCACATCATCATTGGTTAGATAAGCTAATCCCATTCTGACTGCTGTTTCTTCATCTTCTAGAAAAGGCAGAGCAGAGGACATTGTAGCAGTATCATAAGCCACAATAGCTTTTTCAGTTTCTAGTTTAGTGGTGTCCTCTTCTGCAACTTCTGTCAGCGTTAAATCAAGAATCGCTTCGCTTTGATCGTTATCATAGTAATGGGCAATAACCGGCTCCAGAAATGAGACATCTGTATCTATGGCTTGTTGGAATTGGTTATTTTCAAAGTACATAGTGGCAATGTCCTCTTTAGAGTCTCCAGCTTTTTCCATAGCGATAGCCGCTTTTTCATAGTCTCCATTAACAATCTGTTGATTGGCTTCTAGTGAATAGTTTTTCTGTTCCATGTCTTGTTCCATTGCCTGAACAATTTGTTCTTGCTGGGCATTAGCGTATTGCTTTGTCATTCCTACTGCAGTCAAAGAGAAGAGAACACTCGCCACTAAAGTATATAGGGTTCGTTTCTTCAATTTTTCTTTATTGGTTGAGTTGTGTTGAATGTAATCATAGGTCACAAAATCATACGCTTCTTCAATAATCAGCAACATCTCTTGCCTGGTACTAGCCTGAACAACCGCTTTAACCAATTCATTCCCACGCTTTAAGACTTCCTCTTTTTCTCCTAAGCACGTTTCATAGCTAAAGTTCGTCAAAATACATAAAACTAATGCTTTATACCGATCAAGATCAGAATACTTATGTTCTTGAGGCAATACAGTTGTAGCCAAGTAAGTATATTTCACAGTTTGCATTGGATAATAAAAAATTGTAGCCGGATGAATACTCACAAAGTTAGATGTTTGTTGTAAAATGTTCTCTCTTAGTAGTGTTTGGGCAATCGATAACTTAACGGAGTATTCTTCTTTTTTTATCATGGTGAGAGATTTCATGCTTTCTAAACGTTCATAATGAAGGTATAAGGTATGATCATCTTCCTCTACTTGAATTAAATTAAAAAAATGAACATCATTTTGTTTTTTCAGACGTTCTATATCTTCGATTTGCTCATAGGAACAGAGATTTTTTGAAATTTCATACACGATTTTTTCTTTAAACAATTTGATACTTCCAAATTCAAAGTTCATCACCTTAAAGTCTTGCCATCCTAGCATCTTATCCCTCCTTGCTAGTCATATAGAAAGTTTTTAGCTTCTACCAACTCACTAGGTGTCATCTTTATGCGTTCTTCATAGTTGGGTACTTCCATTGCGGACTCTCCATAGTGTTCTTCATACCGTTCTGGATCTTTTAACCGTAATTCTTCTTCTGTTAGCTCGACCTTCATAAATGCGCGTTGCGATCCATGTATAATTAACGCTTCTCCTTGTTTTCTACGCGACAACAATTTCTTTTCTTTTTCACTGAAATTCATATGCAGTTTATCAGTCAAATCTTCTACACCTTTATCATCTAATCCAAAAAAGACCTTTGTGTAGCTGTTTCCGATAATAGCCTCTCCAACATTTTTACTGTCACTCATGGTCCCTTCAAGGACATCTTGAATCTGTTGGGTTCCGGCGATCGCTCCTGCGTTATACTTTCTGAACCGTTTATACGCTTGATAAAAGAATTGTGCAGCTTCTGGATTTTGAGTTAAAAAATGAAATTCGTCGACCACTAATTTAATGTTTTCAGTCTTATTTTTTGTGATTTCATCCCATAAGAAACTAAATGTATTGAGATAAGCTGCTGCTTGAACATCTGCTTCATTTTGTAGAGCTTTCAAATCAAACGACAACAAATTGGCATTAATATTTATATTGGTATGCCCATTGAAAAGCGTCGTTGAACCATGAACATAACTTTCTAAAATGTAATAAAAATCGTTTAATACCTTAAACCGGTCTTGATCATTTAGTTTTAATTTTTCAATTTCATTAAAGACATTCTCCAACGTGGGGTATTGTTCCGATTTGATTTCAGAAATACTGGAATACTTAAAAATACCTGCATTCAGATACGTATTGCGTAAAACAGAGTCCAATACAGCTTGCTCTACTTGAGTAATATCCGGTTTTAAGACTTGAAAAAAGCCTTTTACCCGTTGAATCTTATCTTTCACCAACAACTCTAAATCAATCGTTAAAGTTTCGATATTCTCGCTGATTTCTTCTGAGAAGATTTCTAAAGGATTGATTTTAGTTTGCGCATTTGACGATAAATGAACGACTGTCCCACCTAAGTGTTCCACTATTTGCGAATATTCATTCTCAGGATCAATAATAAAAACTTTAATGTCTCGAGCAACATACCGTAATATTTTTTGAATCATGTAGGTCGTTTTTCCGACTCCACTGGTTCCAATAACGACCATGTTTTGATTCAGTGTATTTTTACGATCTAAGTAATCGATAGCAATGAGACTGTTTGTGTCTTTGTTAATGCCTTCAACGTCGCTCCTGGGTGATAAATGAAGAATCTCAGCGTCGTCAAAAGGAAACATACTAGACGCTACTTCTGTATTCGATTCTTTATACGTATAATCCCCTAATAAATTTTCGCCAATGGGAAGGGCACTCCAAAAAGCTTGATACATCCCTTTTACTGGTATCATAGATTTCATTTGTAATTTAATAAGCGTTTTAGTGATATTTTCAGTCAAGTCATTCAAGACTTCTAACGTTGAAGCATTTAAGTAAATGTACGTGTATTGATAAATGAAACTGGAGTTGCTTTGTAAGTATTTATCCAATTGCCGATTTGCGGTTTCAATTTGTTGCTCTAAACGTTTTCGTTTTAATGGATCGTAAATCTTTAATAGTTCTGCTTCCTTATTCTTAATCGTTTCGTTGTAGTGGTGTATCATTTTTGTTGAACTCGACGACTGTAAGAATTGAGAAATTGTGATATTCCCTTTTTTTCGCTTGAGTTCGGATAACCAATTGCCATATTGAACTTTAGGGTAATCCACAATGGCTATGACGCGAATAAAATTATCGCCACTTTCAATATAATCAGGAAATTCCTCCCAAGAAAACGGATAGACCACATCTAAACTGCTCTTATCTAAAAAGGAATCCAATGAACTTTCCGTTTCTACTTTTTTGACTGGTGATTGATTCCTTTCTTCTTTGGTGCGTTTCTTTCCAAAATACACACGTTTCCCCTCCCTTCTGGAAGCCTTAATGATTGGAAAAATTCATGAGGTGTTTCAGGGTTTTCCGACATTCCATAGAGGATAATTGCCTGGCTTCCATATCGTAGTTTTCTAGGCTATTCTCCAATGTTTTGATAAATTGGGTTACTTTTTCATGAAGATTAGTGGCAGCCAATTCAAGGCTAGTCTGTTTTTTATCCTTTATTTTTTGTCGGATTACGATTAAATGTTTTTTTGTGCTCATTTGGTTCGTCAATTGTAAGTTTTGATAGTAATCCACATAGCTTGCGATTAAGGTAATCTTAGCTTGATTGATAGGATTTTCTTCTTTTACTTTTAAATAGCGTTTCTTCCAATACAACACATACTCGTCAAAAGCGACTGGAGTCGTCATATCTAAATACTGTTGCACTTCTCCTGTATCGCCTTCACCAATAGTCGACATTAAAAAAGCATTGAATTCGTCAAAAACGTCCTCTTGTTCAATTTCATTTAGTAAATCCAGGTTAACCCCGGAACCTTCAATCAAAGCGACGAGATAGCCTGTTTTTGTAATAAAAAAATCTTGATATTGTGCCTGAATTAACGACATATCCTGTAACGTTTGCTTCCCTGTGTCCAATTCTTTTGGTTCATAGCGAAAGATGTAATCATCTAAGGGTTCTTTACGTTGGTTCGTTTTGAAAGGAAACACGTTTCACCCTCCTATTCCATTGGTTTTCGTTTTTTTATATAAAATCGCTTTTGTCTAAAGCGATAACTTTTTTTATGCGTTAAATAATCCTGCATAGTAATGTTTTGACGGTGCTTAACAGGTTTTGCACTAATCAGTGCAAATGCTAGGGTTAACAATATTAGGATAATGATCAGCTTCAAACCCAATAACCATAGATTATAGGGCGGAATAGCCAGCAATATTAATCCAAAGAAAATTATGGGCAAGACATAAGTCGCCAGCTCCTTTAGTGACAGACCTAGAAAAGCCCCATAAGTTGAATTGACGTTATCTGGAAAAATAAATTTCTTCCCTTTTTTAGCCATTTAAATCCCTTCTTTTCTATACAAATAAACCATAAACCCATGGCAATAACCAAATAATGGCTGCAGCTAAAGCAACTAAGCCAGCTACCCGACCAACAGCTTGATAAACTTCGTTTTTTTCATGTGGATTGTCCGCTGCAGGCATCCGTTTGATAATAATGAATAATCCAACGACTGTCCCTACTAGCACCACTAATCCTGTTAAAATGCCTTGTACAATGTTACCAGCATTTTGCAATTTAGCTTCTACTTGTCCAGCCGATGCACCATAAACAATAGCTGGATGACTCATCACCGTTAATCCTGTTGCCACAATGGCCGAAATGATTTTTGATTTTCTTTTCTTCAACATAAAAACCCTTCTTTCACTTTAGTCTTTTCCGGTTGGTTCTTGCTCTAATCCCATTTTGGAGTAGTCCTTTTGTCTTTTTTGTTTCGTAGTTAAAAATGCGGATAAGGTTTCTTGTGCTTGTTCTTCGGAATCTAAACGTGGAGAAACAATAGCCAGATTTCCTTCTGTAAATTTCCCAATATAAAATCCACTTTCATGTTGATCTACTGACTCAAGCTCAATAATATGTAGTCTTTTTTCATATTTTTCAACTACATGACTTAGTTGGATCCCGTAAAAATCTAAAAAACCTTCTGCAAGACTCACCCCAATAAAGGAAAGTTCACTCATGATTTGATTAGGTTTAGTCGAATACTCTTCTATCTTTACTGTTCTTGCTTCTTCAACAAGTTCTGGCTTTCCATTCTGCTGTAAAAATCGTTCAAATAGATAAGAACGCGTCTCAACATTTGGTGAAAGTTCCTTTTTAATGATTTCTTTTCTGAGTGCTTCCAGTGGTTTTCCTTGTTCTCTCAACAGTTCTTCTTTCTTTGAATGACTAAGAGTTACGGACTGTTTGTCTAGGATCACTCCCTTTTGTCGATTGTGTAAAATAGAAGAATTCTCTTTCATACCAGACCATTTTTCAATATAAATACCTTTTCCTCCCTCCATAAAAAACAAAAAAAGTTATTATATAAAAATAGATTTTTTCATCTATCTTTATATGATAACTTTCATACATCATTTTTTCTAATCTTCTGCTCATTCATTTAACTATATTCTCTAATAATTTTATTAATTGCTGTTCAAGCACGATATTGCTAGGATAACCTGTTTCATCTGATAGTTCTTGAATCCTTTTAGAACTCGATTTAGTCAGTTGTATCCCTTGTTGAACACGACTAGTTCCCTTACTTAGCCCATTCAGTAGAAAGTGCACGATAGTCTACGGTAAAAACATAATTTAAAAGAGCGGTATTTGGTATTCCCGTTTTTTCTCTAAAAGACGCTAACTGGTTGACTGCCCCTTGTGACAAAAAAGTGGTTGATACTACTTTGAAAACCGATTTTTCTTCACTTTTCCAGTTAGTATGATTGACAACATAACTTAAATAAGCGGATAAATATTTTCTGAAGGTTAAAAGATACATTTTTCTATTGTCATACTTCAAAAGGATAAAGTCACTTATTTCGACTTGTAATTGCTGATGACTTACTTCTAACTTTTTTAATTCACTTTCTAGTTCTTCTTTGGTTACCTCTTTAAATTGATTCGCATAGAGAACTAAATGCAATAATACAGTAGAAGTCTTGGAAATTCCTAGATAATGACCGCGTCTCTCTAGTTCTTGATAAATCTCATGGGTCAGCAACAAACCAATTTTCAATCGTACACCTCTTTTCCAAATGATAGTAGTCGCATCATTATACCATTGAACTCAGGTCTTTTTATTGATAAATTCTATTTAAAACCCCTTAGTTTGACGATTATACTACAAAAAGTTATAATTGTAGTATAATCGTCAAAAAGAGGTGAGCTTATGACGCAAATAAAAGACAAAGAAGAACATTCAAAAACAAAACTATTGTTGCAATTGATAAAAGAGCAAAATGGGACCGTTACTTTTCAAGACGCTAAAAGGGCTGGTATTCATAAAGAATATGTACTCAAATTATTCCATGAAAATATTTTAGAAAAAGTTGGTCCAGGTTCTTACGTTGCGATTGATCAATTTCCTGATGAATACTATATTTTGCAAAAAAGATTTAAAAAAGGCATTTATTCTCATGAAACAGCTCTCTATCTTCATGATTTAACTGATGTGACCCCTTTCGATTACCATATGACCTTTCCAAGGGGATACAATAATCCTTCTTTAAAGGAAAATAATATCTTAGCTAAACATAGTAGAAGAGACAACTATTTAATTGGATTAATGACTATGAAAAGTCCAAATGGAAACTCAATTCGTGTCTATGATAGGGAAAGAACCATTTGTGACATCTTTTCAAAAAACAATCGGACGGATAAAGATGTTCAAATTAATGCCCTTAAACGGTATTTAACGACAGCAGAGAAAGACCTTATCAAATTAATGCAATACGCACAACTATTTAAAGTAGATCGTGACTTAAGAAGATATATGGAGGTGTTAGTATAAAAACCCCTATTCAATTGAAAACTAAGATTAAAAATAAAGCTCAAAAAGAACAAATAGACGCACAAATGCTTATGAGAAATTATATGTTGGAACGAATGTTAGTCAGAATCAGTAAATCAAAATATAGGCATTCCTTTATTTTAAAAGGTGGTTTTTTGATTGGATCTCTTATTGGAGTAGACAAACGGACCACTATGGACATTGATACGACTATTACCGGTACAACTGTTTCATCCGATGTGCTAAAAACGATATTCTTAGAGCTATGTGAGTTAGATATAGGAGATCACATTCAATTCGAGTTCCAAAATATTCAAGAAATTCGTGAAGAAGATGACTATCCGGGTTATAGAGTAGCTATAGTTGCCAGTTTGCAAACAATGGCTATTCCGATAAAAGTAGACATTACAACTGGTGACATCATTATTCCAAAAGAAATTCACTATAAGCATAAATTAATGTTTGAGGAAGAAGAAATCTCTATCCTTTCTTATCCTATAGAAACAATTTTAGCAGAAAAAATTCAAACGATTTGCTATCGTGGTGTGTTCAATACCCGAGCTAGAGATTTCTATGATGTCTATATGTTAAGTCAATTAGAACCTAGTCGAATTGACTATGATTTATTAAGAAAAGCCTTAACCGCCACTTGTAACAAGAGAAATACACCTAATATTATGCGAGATTATATAAAAACGTTGGAGTTTATACGAACCAATGATGAAATGAGACAAATCTGGTCTAATTATCAAAATAAGACGGATTATACGAATAACTTAAGTTTTGACGAGACATGTGACGCCTTACATCATTTGTTAACCCTTGTGTACACTAATCCTCCAATAAATAATTCTATTGAATAGAGTATCTACCTTGTGTAGGTACTCTATTTTTGCCTTATTCTTTTATTTCAACGCTTTGGTCCTTTAAAAGAACGTTTAGGTTTCTTTTTCTTCAGTTCTTTTTCTAGCGCTCGTAATTTTTCTCTTTCTTCGTAATCTAATGAATCCAGAATTTGATCTAACTGTTGAGGTCTAAATAAATAGTTCAACAATTGGCTGGAAGGCATAGCTTTTTGTTGAGAAAAAGAAAATTCACTCGTTTTTTGTTCTTTTAATGTATCAGCTTGCTCTACAGTCAGTACTCCCGTTTCGATACACTCATTGAGCAATAAATCGTGCAAATCTGGTCTATCTATTAGGATAGTCTTCAATTCCTCACTCATAGTTAAAGAAGAAACGTCTATAGATTCATCGTTGTTGAGATTTCCAGCTTTTCCATAGTCGGTAAAGTACGCGACTGCGATGTGTTGTTCTTCTAGTGTAAACTTAATCAGCGGTCTTTCTTTTAAGTGAATTAAATTGTCAACTGTCAATTGATCTCCATAGTAATCAATGGCTTTAGAAAAGAGTTCTTTAGTCGGAATATCTTGATCATCCAGTTCTAAAGAAGGAAATATTCGAGAGATTTTGTCATCATAATAGTTTTGAATCACTTTCATAGCAATCTTATTTCTTTCTTGCTCTTTGATACTATTTTTTAATGTCGTGTAAACCGTATCCGGAAGATTTTCTACTGTTTTTACATCTTTAAAATTCACCTGGTATTTTTCTACAATGGATACTACTGTTTGATTCAACAGCTTGTTTTTTTCTTCATAGACTGAATAGGAATCATAAGGACGTTTAACAACCTTTGATACTTCATGATACAGTTCTTGTTGGTTAGAATGTTCAAGTAGTTTTTCTACTTCTTCTGGTTGGATCACGCGGTCCTCTTTTACCGTTCGATTCGCTAAAGTTTTCACCTGATAATCAGATAAGTTCTTTTGATCTATGGTTGGATAATAGTTTTTAAGTAATCGCTCAGATTCTTTTAAAATGAGGCTATCTGCTTTCTCTACTAATTCCATTTGAGACTCAATCAAATTCAACGTCTTCGTGTCTTCTTTAAAGAGATTGTTTACTCTCGCAGAATTTGACCAATTGTTCAGCATTCGCTTCTTATCTTCAATCTGATTAAATGAAATGTATGTCTTCAGTTCTTTTGATAAACGAGTAATTTCCTTCTTTTCTGTTGGGCTAAGAGAACGAACAATCGTCTCCGTATCTTTTATTTCTTCAGCGTCTTTTTTTAACGTATAAACAATAGCTGCTTTTGCATTAGACTCTTTAATTTCTTTATTGATTTGAATACGGTCGCTATTTTTTCCTTTGGCTTCCATCTCTCTCGCAACAAATCCTTCATGAATGGTAGGCTGCTTTTCTTCCCCTAGATCAGCGTAAGATTTTTCTGAGATTGTTTGATTAATCCCATTTTCTTTTAAATAATGATTAGCCATGGTGGCCCAATTTTCTCTCCATTTTTGCATCCGTTCCTTCGAATCCCAGTCTGTTACATTTGCTTTTCTATTTTGACGGTAACCACTTTTCGTATAGAGTGGCTTCCCTTCTTCATCATTAATATAAATTTTACGCGATTTTACGTCCCAATTGCCATTTTCATCGAAAGGGCGAGTCGTCAACATGACGTGAAAATGAGGGTTCATTTCATCGTCTCTATGAATAGAAATATCCGCCACCATTCCAAGGTCAACAAAGTTTTTTTGACAATAGTCTAAGGTTAATTTTTCTTGTTCGAAATCTGATAATTCAACGGGCAATGCGACATTAAATTCTCTAGAGAGTTGAGCATTTTTTGATTTTTCGTAATTCTCAACTTCATTCCACAATCGTTCACGATTTAAACACCAGTCAGGAGCATGAGTAGGCTTCAATATAAACGTAACAGGCTGTATATCTCGACGGTAAAATTTTGTTTCGTTATACCGTTCACTATACAATTTATCACCTGAACGATAAGCTGCACTTGAAATGGCCGATTGGCCTTTACTTCTAGAAATAATTTTTGCAGATAAATGATAAATAGCCATGATCTCATCTCCTTTCGTATTTTATTTTCTTAACATGAGCGAGAGCGAATTTTATCACACGGAATTTTTTAAGAGAACGATAAGTGAACAAAATAAAAATTTATTTCTATGAGCACAACTCCAAATTTTACGTAGTAAAATAATGGAGTATAAGTGCGCCCTTTACAGGGAATATTTTACCACCTTGCTTTTTCTTTTACAATTATTTATCTTTCTGTCATACTAGTTTGTATAGTTATTTAAAGATTAAGGGAGGAAACACACCATGACAAACATTTCAAAAAAATTAGAACAAATTGAAAAATTAAAAAAAGAGTTATTAGAGGAAAAAGAAAAAATTGAAAATACTTTAGGAAAAGAATTGATTAGCCAATTTGATTTAAACTACGAATCTTTAACAAAAAATGAAATAAAAGAATTTGTAGATAATTTAAAAGATAGCTATGATTTAATGAATGAAGACCAATCTTTAAATTCTAGTAGTTCAGTTGAATCACCTAAAGTAGGTTAAACCTATGAGTAATCACTTTAAACAACTGCAACAAGAAATCAATCGAGTCGAACGATCTATTCAATTAGATTCTCAAAAGGAACGAAAAGAACGAACGAGAAGACTCATTCAAAAAGGCGCTTTACTAGAAAATTATTTTGAATGTGAACATTTATCTGTCGAAGAAACAGAAGAATTATTAAAGATGTTTTCAAGTTATGTGAATGCGAATAAGACTAATAAATTTAAATAGTTAACTACTCTTTAAAAAATTGAGAGAATTAATTTTAAAAGTTATAATGTAGAAGAAAGGTATTTAAAAAAAACAAGAAAGGATGATAAGAATGACTAATAAACAAGCTTTAGGCTATATGTTATTGGCTTGCAAAGATCTTAAATTAGATAAAGATCAAGCTGATAAATTATGGGATGCTATGTTTCAAAATATGGATGAATTTACTGAAGAAGAAGCTCAATAAAAAGGGCATGAATGGTTAAATTCTCATTAATTAGTATACGTTTAAATACATTCATTGTGTAGTAGTAAGTCGGACAATTAACTTACTACTACACAATGAATACGCGAAACCCATCTAAAATTTTACATATAGTTACAAAAGGATACATTCAATTTTTTTCAATCCTTTGATAGCAATAAAAAAAATAAAGGATGAGGCTGGGACAAAAGGTCTCTCAAAAAAATACACTCCCAAAACTATGAACTATTTTGTTCAGTAGTGGGAGTGTATTTTTCTATATCTCTATCAAAACAAACGAAAGTGGGACTACTTTTTTCACAAAAGTAGTTTTGTCCCAGCTTCATCCTTTTAACCTTACTCATTTAATTTTAAATTAATAATTATTTTCATAATGATGGAGGAGATACTTTCTTAGTATTTGAGTTAAATTGAGTTGAAAAAATATTCATCGGTACTTTTTCATTTTCGGCTAGTTTAATTAAATCCTTTATTTTTTCCGTATTCAATTCTTGATTCAGATCCTTATCTAACACGCGATATTTAACGTCTTCTTTTAACCATTCATCAGCTGTCTTTTCTCCTACCCAAGTGGTTGCAATCTCTTTTTTATTTTTACCCGTAGCTATAACATAATTAAATGTCTGTTCCTTAGAAACAAGTTCAATCGAATAAAGAGTTAACTTATCGTTAGGGTTATTTTTTAATAGTTGAATGGTGTTTATTTTAAGAGTTGTATCTTTCAATTGATTGTATTGATTTTGATTGTTTTGATCTGTCAAAAATCCTAACTTTGTAGCAATTACTTCGTCCTTATCGGGACTCAGTCCTTGTTTTCTTTCGGTTGTTTGTTCAATAATCAAATCTAGTTGATCAATTAATTTTCCAGAAGCTTTTTTCACTTCTGATAAAGAGTTTATTTTATCCTCAACTTTTTCTAAATTATCCGTCCAATTGGATATGTACCGTAAGGAATGATTTTCTGTATCTAGTCCGTAATATTTCCCTACTACATACGCTGTCATTTCTGCTTGGTATTCAAGAACAGGAGCTGCCTGCATAGTTAACTCTTTATTTTTCAATTTTTTATCATTATGCATCTCAGCATGTGCTAATTCATGAATTAACGTGTGTACATTCTCGGTTTCTGTATTTTTAGTATTAAGGGTAATAGAATGTGTAGACGGCATATAATACCCCTTAGCAGCCGAATCACGAAACGGCTCTTTAATTATTGGAATATTAGTGCTATTTGAATACTCCAGTAGTGATTGATTCAATAAATCTAAGTCTTTCCCTCCAAAATCAAACTGATTCTTTTTATTTGGGAAAATATCTGGATAATCTTCTGGTTTCGCATGTGTTTGTGTCACGTCAAAAACCGTCCCTAACTTAAAACGCGTAAATGTTTTGACGTTATCTGTAGACTGATTTTTCTTTATCCATTCTTTTTCTTCTTTCGTTGCTTTCGATTGATTTTTCCATTCACCATCTTTAGTTTTAAACTGGGTAACAGTCATTGGAACCCAAATTTTAATCCCTTTTTCTCCTTTTTGAACTGGAAAGCCTAATTCTTTAAATCGTTGATAGGATGCTACTCCATTTGCTCCTTTATGCTGCGAGCGAATCATGAATTGATTCCGGATAGAGTAATCTCTGAACTGGCTCATAAAATTAAGTAATTCCGCCATCTGTTCAGGTGTTTCTGTGTAGGTTTGCACTTGCGTAGTCATTTTTTCGGTTAGTTGGTCAATTTCTTTCTTCTTTTCAGCTTCTGAACTTTTTTTATACTGGTTGGCCATTGCTATACTCCCCTCTTGGCTAAATTAGTTTGACATATATTTATTCAAAAGATAGACATTTTTTTTTATTAGATCAGTTCTCCATGTTCAATAATTTCATCAGTTTCTGTTTCTAAAAGTAAATAGTAGTCTTCTTCATTGTCTATAATTGCTTTCAAATCAGTAAAAATGTACTCTTTCACCAGAACTTCTACTTCTTTTTTTTCTTCAGGAAGGTAAAAAAGAACTTTATTACCTTCTAAAATTCTTAAAGCTAACGCTAAACGACCAGACATAATCATCCCACCTTTCTTAACGATTCTTCTTTAAGCATAAATAAAAGCTAGTTATAGGGCTAAAAATATGCCTACAACTAGCTTTTATGATTCAAAAAATATTATTTATAAAGTTAACCGAAATTACCACTATCTTTGTATACCGACAAAAATATTTACTTTTACAATTGGATAAATACATGTATTTTTGTTAATTGGTATGATTTTAATTTTGTATAAATTTGCTTGTTATTACTTTGAGAGGATAGACACCCATATCCAAGCTCATTCCAAGTAAGTAGTCTAACCCTATATCAGTTATTCTTTCTTCTGTCATATCTAACACGTCTTTTTCTACATCCATAAATTTAAGTTTACCGTAAGGGTCAATTTCACTTCTGTATTTATTAATTGCAGCTTGTACCGGTGTTCTTTTTGATTGATCATCATTGTTAGCGGCGACTAATGAAAATCCACAGTGTCTCCCAAAATTTAATAATAAACTTCTACATTGAGACTCTACTGCCATTTTTTTTACATAAAGGTTTACATCAGTATTGTGTTCAATTGAAAGCATACTATGGTCTATAAAGTTTGCACTCAATGCTGCAGCCATGAAAAACTCAGCAAGAGCTTTTTCATAATCTTTTGTTATAAATAATACCTTTGCAATAGCACTCCTAACTTCGGGGTTGTCCTCATTATATTCTAGCGCTTGCTCATAATAACTCATTGCTTGTTCGTATTTACCGTTTCTTTTTGCTTCTACCCCTAAATTTACAAGTCTTTTTATATCATCCATTTTTCCCTTGTCTCCTACCTATTATTCATAAACAAAAAAGCTTATGGTTTAGCAATATGATATATTTATTTCTGTTTAGTAAAACTTCGAGTTTTTTCAGATAAGATCTAGAGCCAGTAAAGGGTAAATAGCACTCGTACCTCGCCCTTTACAGTCTCTATCCCTCATGCTAAGGGATAAACAGGCGAAAGAGTGACATACTTGAAAAAGAACATAAAAAGAAAGGAGCTAGATTATGAGAAGAAAAAAATTAAAAGTAATTAAGGATGGGCTTCCTGACAAACTCCAAGAATATGGTTAGTAAGAAAAAGCGGAACAGAAAAAATCAGACAAATAACTGTTGAAGTGAAAATTTGGGCTAAACGCTTTTTAGAATTAGAGAGTTAGAAGTAATCAAACTATAAAATCCTGTAAAAACCACATCGCAAATGATGTGGTTTTTAGTAAAATATATGAATAGGGTATTACCTATTTAAAATAATTGTTAAGTAAGATAAAAATAATAACTTAACTTTACTTTGCTATAGTAGAGAACTGATCATATCTGGAGCATGCAAAGATAAAAAATCGTCGATTATGGGATACATTAAATCGCTATATTCTAGACTAGTTTTATTAATTGAGAAACGATCAGTACTATTAAAGGTAGTTTTTAACTTTATATAAATATTTGATTTTTTAGTAGCTATTACGTTCATGACATGCCTTAGGATAAGTTCTAAGAAAAGATAAAAAGCTTCATAATAATATGATTCTCCAATAATTTCATTAGATCTATTTCTATCAGTTTTATATGAGTTTAATAAATAAACTTGTGTATCGTTGATCTGACCTTCAAATATTCGCATAGTATTTTCATCAAACTCTTTTGGAAATAATAAACCTCTAGTTTCTTCAATAGTAAAATTTTGAATATTATTAAACGTTTGAGAGTGTCTTACACCATTGCTTTCGAGAGAAAAAATGTGAGAAAATAAAATTTGTATATTCTTAGAAACAATAGTAGATACATATGCTGCTCTAAATGTTAGTTTATCAGTGTCTAAATTATTATTTTTTTGGTAACGATTGATATCAGACGTTAAATTAAAAAGATGAGGTTTGAAATCGTACTCTTGAAGAACAATTTTTGATTCACGCACTAAAATATTTAGAAACTCTTTTTCCGAATTATTCATAATGAACTCCTTTAAATGTTAGAATTATGAAATATACTGTTAGTATTATTTACGAAGTTTACTGCACTTTATGGTTTGCTACTAAGTTTTCAAAAAGAGGAATGATATCGTCATAAAACTCCCGAGCTAATTCAGTTGCTTGAATATCTGAAGTGTGAGGAGGGACTATAGAAATTCCAGCATAATCTAAGTGTGCATATTTTTGTATTTTTTTTAGAGGATTAGGATGAAGATACAAAAAATCTAAGTGGCCACCCTGAGCGGTGGCAACTCTATTACATAAAATACAAAATGAACTTAGATCAAATTTAAAAACATTCGAATTATTTGTTTGAGTGTCAAGGGTTCTGATTTCTAAAATACTGGATTCTAGGTATTCGGAAATTATAAAATAATTATGTAGATAAGTATCTGTATACCCAATAATTGCATGATAATCACCTACTTCTTTCGTAGATCTATTTATTATTCCAGGAAGATATTTAGAATTTAGATGATCAACAAATTTGTTTGGCGATATAAGTTTCGATGTGAAACTATACTTTCCTTGCGAGGTTTCTTTAAATATAAAATATTGAATTTCTTGATTCATTACGTGCACCTCATATATTTTTTTGTAAAACCTTCATTCTATTAAACAATTAATTTAATAAAATAACTTTATCAATTGTTTGTTTAATAGATTATACACTAACCACTAAAAAAATACTCGAATATTTATAATTAATTTGAATTAAAGTCTATATTAAAATGGCGGATTTTATAATGAAGTTAGCCACCGCTAACTAAAAAAAACGCCACGTGAATTTCATGTTATATTAAAGTTACCACTAACTCTCAATAGACAGTATTAGTAAAAAAGGATTTATTAAATCAAGCTAAAGAAGTATTAGAGTATTATATTCGGAACGATAATAGTTTAAAAATATACATTATTGAAAAAGAAGAAAACAAAATAAAAAAAATTAAGTTAAAAGACCTATTGTCATTAATATAAGAGGCTGGGACAAAACCTCCCAGTAACTAAAAAAACGTTAATTGCATTTTTGCAATTAACGTTTTTTTATTTTTTTCAACTGATTAAGTAAATTCTTTAGGCTAAATCGCCTTTGTTTTTCTATATTTTTTGAAGTTATTAGCCATAAAAGCCAAACCTATATCGACTTTAATTTTCTCTTTCCCACGCAAATGGAAGCGAGTGAAACCTAAATTAGCTTTTACCTGCCCGAAAACTGGCTCTACCTCGATTTTGCGTCTCGCAAAAATCTTGGAGCCTTCAGGTGATAAAAGCTTAGTCGCTTCTATTTCTTTTAAAGCTTCATAATGCCAATTGTAATAGAAGGCTTTTTGTTCTGCCTCCTCTGGATTATCCGGTCTATAAACATGACTATCCTGATGAAATCCACTACTGTTTTTCTTGTGACTTATATAGTTAAAATAATAATTTGTACCATCTGGATGTATAAAGTAATTTCCTTCGGAATGATAAGTCCAGTTTTTTCTATTTCTTGAAGAGCTACTATAGGATCGTGTTTGTTCTTTATCAAAGAGGTTATATTTTATGAGATGATTTACTCCGATATCATTCAGAAAATTTAGGTTCTCTTCACTGCCATAACCAGCATCTGCAATAATCATTTTTGGCAAGTAATCTAATGATTCAACAAACGGAATGAGTGTCCGTGTATCCGTTGGATTTGGAAAAGCATCATAAGCTAATACAAATTGATTTTCAGTACCGATTTGAATATTGTACGCCGCTTTTAACTGGCCGTTCATCATATGATCGTCTTTCATTCTCATAAAAGTAGCCTCTAAATCAATCTTAGAAAAGCTATTACGACCATTAAACACTTTATCATGGGCTTCATAATTTCTTTTGCGTAGGATGAAATCATTTTTCAATTTACGTAAATGTTTTTTTAATCTTCGTCTCTTTTGTTTCTTGGGGTTCTTTCCATGAACAGGATGATCTTCAATATCAGTAGTCAATTGATTGATTTCTTTTTCGATTAGGGTTGTCAAATCCTCAAGTTCGCCAATAGAAATATCCTCTAAATCATCTATCACCATAGATTCTTCAACCAGTGGTTGAATTTCGTCTACAAAATATTGTTTCGTCTTCATTCTGAGAGAAGTTGCATATCTGTCTATAGCTTTTTTCCATACAAAGGAATATTTATTGGCGTTAGCCTCTATTTTAGTTCCATCTATAAATAGTTCATTCATAGAGATAAGATTTTCTGTTTTGAGTTTAACCGTAAATTCAGTAAATAATTCAGGTAATAACTTTTGGCAATTTTCAGAAGAACGAAATCGGTTGATTGTTCGATAGGAGATAACTTCGTTACTAACTGCCCACATCATGGCTATGTTTTCCGTCATCATTTTTTCAATTTTCCGGCCAGAATAAATCCCTTCTGAATAAGCAAAGAGAAGTGCTTTTATTAGTAACCTTGGATGATAACCAGGTCTTCCCTCGGAAGAATCAAGTTGAGAAAACAACGTGTTGTCCATTGATTCAATAAATTCATGAATTTCAAAAATAATATGGTTTGGAGACAATAAACAAGACAATTCTATTGGCAAGCTTGTTTGATTCGTGGTATATTTTTTATACATTAGAAACCCCTCCGATAATTGTATTTGTGGTTATTTACATTATATCAAAGGGGTTTCTTTTTGTATTATAAAAAGCATCCAGAAAAGTCATTTAAACTTTTCTGGATGCTTTTTAGCTAGGTTTTGTCCCAGCCTCAGGTCTGTTAATCTTTTAATAACACTTTTATTGCTTTACAAAGGGAACGTGTGTTCGTATAATAAAAGAATCAGAAGAAGTAGGTGTTAATAAATGAACCTCGATATAGAAGAAAATATAATAATAAATCCTAATACATCTGGATATGTTGATAGAAAAATGGCTAAGTGGCAAGGATTGATATTATCAGAACACACAGAAACCGTAAATGATAAAAAGAAAAACAATAGAAAAGTAAATATTGAAAAAGAGAAACAGTCTGTAGATGTTATATATAGCTTAATTGATTTTTCTTATAGTCAAAAAGTAATGGTATCTATTCAAGTAGATTGTTTATTTAATGGCTCTTATCAAGACGATATTATAGGTGTTGTTTTTGGGTATCTTGATAACAATATTTATATACAAACCATAGATTCTGGTTTGGTAGTTTGCGAGTTAGAATTAATACGCAATATTGAAAACCATAAACAAAAGAAATGGTTTAAAGTATAAAATCCTAAAGGAGTGTATAAGTTATGAAAAGAATGGATTATTCCTACCAACCAAGACGTGATATTCTTTGTATTGACGTGAAGTCTTTTTTTGCTTCGGTAGAATCTGTTAAAAGACATATACACCCTTTAGAATCTTATATTGTAGTAATGAGTAACCCTGACTTAGAAGGAGGTTTAGTTTTAGCAAGTTCTCCTAGAGTAAAAAAAGAATACGGTATAAGGACAGGTTCAAGACGTTTTGAAATTCCAAAAAGTTCAAAAATTCAAATTGTTGAGCCTAGAATGGCTTTATATATAAAGGTTAATATGATGATAAATGAAATATTTAGAGAATTTGTTGCGGATGAAGACATACATATTTATAGTATTGACGAAAGTTTTATAGACGTTACCCACTCTCACGTACTTTATGGATCAACAGAAGAAATAGCGAAACAGATACAGGAGACAATTTTTCAAAGATTGAAGTTGGTTACAGCAATAGGAATAGGCGATAACCCATTACTTGCTAAACTAGCATTAGATAATGAAGCTAAAAAGAACAAATCACAAATAGCAGTTTGGCATTATGAAGACGTTCAGGAAAAATTATGGAAAATACATCCTATTACTGAAATGTGGGGTATTGGAGGAAATACAGGCAAAAATCTATATAAGTTAGGAATCGATTCTGTCTATAGTCTATCTCAATATAACGTAAACTCTTTAAAAAAAATTCATGGAGTTATTGGAGAACAATTATTTTATCATGCTCATGGAATTGATCAGACGATATTATCAGAAAAGTATGTTCCAAAATCAAAAGGTTTTGGAAAAAGTCAGATTTTAAAAAGAGATTATCTAGAGCAATATGAAGTTGAAATAGTTATTCGAGAAATGGCTGATGAAATTTCCGCACGATTAAGAAAGTATAAAGCAGAAACCGGAGTAATTCATTTATCAATTGGATATTCCAGAGATATATTAGATAAAGGGTTTAGCCAACAAATGAAAGTTTTTCCAACGTCTTCTAATATGAAAATAATAGAAACATGCTTACAAATATTTAGAAGTAATTATACTAATCAGCCTGTCAGACAAATATCGATTCGTTGCGGAAAGATTGATTATAAAAAAGAGCTACAATTAAATTTATTTGAACCTCCTGAAAAAACGATCCATAACGAAGAACTAGAAATGGTAGTAGATAAAATAAGAGATAAGTACGGTTTTACTTCCTTAGTACACGCAAGTAGTTTAACGAAAGGTGGCACAGCTATTTCAAGAAGTGGAATGGTTGGAGGTCATAAGGGATAAAATAATATGATTAAATTACATGAAGTAATCCAAGATTATGAAACACATAAATTATCCTTAGAAGATTTACAAGACTATTATCACGAAGGTATTCTATTAAATACTATCTAAAAAATTTCTCGGCTAAAATGGCTAAAGAAGATCTTTTTATTCCAATTATTGAAAATCATTTTTCAATCTAAATATGAAAAATGAAACAGAGAGGATAGCATTTTTTAACTTCACAGTGTCACACTTCATATGGAAGTTATACCGACTAAAGATAAAAATTTTCCAATCATTTTCATATATGTTTTTTTTTTAGAAACGAGGAGGATTTAAATCTTCATCAAATTTGAGCAAAATTTTAATTTTTGCAGATCTGCAGTATAAAATTCACTAATGCTTTTGATAATTCAATAACAAAAAACTTATCAGGGCAAGGATATACCTTGCTTAATTCAAGAAAGCTAAATTCTACGAAATAGTGTCCATCTAGTTCATACGTATTTAGAACGAAACCTTCATTAGTAGTAATAGAAACAAAATGTTCATATGTAATCTCCTTAAAATGTGATACTTTTAGTATACGCAGATAAATTTGAATGATTTACTACTCAAATACAAAATACGGGTTTTCCCTTTTTTTCTCGACGATTCGGGGATTTTTTTGAGGCAATCAGGTCTTGTTTCTTTAATTTAACGGTATCAGACATACGTAAACCGCTATTAATGCCGATCAAAAACAGAAAAACATCCGGATGCGCGTTTTTTTTTCTTCTCAAAAAAAATAAAAAGTCGTTTATTTCTTGCTAGGTCCGTAATGGTTGGAGGTTGTAACTCATTTAAAAGACCTCTCCTCTCACAAAAGTGATACATGATTTTATTCAGCATGCCTTACAATCATGTATTGGAAGATAATATGAAAAAGAACCCTATTGGAATAACATTCGGGATACACGTTTATATCCAATTTCATGTATTTAATATTTATAAAAAGCATTAGATAACTTAAAGGAACGATTGGCTATATAATTTAATTGATCTTTCCATATTGACTAAACAAAATAAGGTCACTATAACTACTGTGACCTTATAAATTAATTTAATTAGGAATAATTGAATTTATCTATTTTTGTACACTGTTAATATCCATATCTAATATTGGATATGGAAGTCAATTCTTTTAGTTTTTTAGATTGATAGTCTGATAGAGTAACTCCATCATTTCTGATTGCTTTAGAAATATCTAAGTTCATACGACTTAAAATCATAGGAATAGAAGCGCCCATTTGTTCTAATTCTTCAAAATAATTCTCTAATACATTTTGTAGCGACTCGTTTTCTAAGTTTGTTTTTAAATCATCTAATAGATCAGTAATAATATTTGCTGCTTGTTTTGCTCGTTCATTTCCTCCGGAATACCATTTTGTTTTGCCCATAAAATATCGCTCCTTAATTATAGTCACACGTGAGTTTAGTTGCTATTGTACTTTCTTTATAGTCTATTGAAGTTAAACTATTTTTGCTAATATAGCGCAATTGTCGACACCTTAAATGGTAAGCATACTCTATTATAGTTCTGTATTAATTGTCCCTTCAATAAACTTATTTATTGATAATAAACAATTTAGAACTACTCTTTTTTTTAGTCTAGCTATTTATACATAACTTAAGTAGATTAAAAGTCATCTAATGACTCGTCAAAATGACTATTTTCAGTCAGATTGTTATAAAATGCTGCATATATACAATATACATATGGTTTTAACCATAGAAATCCGATTCCTAGAGATAGAATGCTTAAAATGCCCCAGCCAATAAAGCTTAACTGTAATACAAAGTATTCCCACTTATGGCCATCCATCATTTTTCTACTTTCTGTTATGCAATCGAGAGCAGATACTTTTCCATTTTCAGTTAGTATTTTTTGATCTTTATAAATGAAATAGGCTTGAGAATAAGATATTGTTTTTATAATTCCTGGTACGATAAAAAGAAATGCCCATAATAAGGTAAAAAATCCGGTGAAAATATAAATTAAAAACGTACCTAAAAAGTATTTTTTAGTGAATATTTGAAAAGCTTGTTTAACTGGTTCAATACGCATAGTTGGGTTTCTTAACCAATCTAAAAAAGTATATGAAATACCAATAGCAATAAACGTAGATAAGGCTCCAAAGATGGTAGACCAAAAGTCTTCAGTATATGATGACTCATACCTGTTAATATTCGTCCCTATATCAGAAAATAAACCGATTCTTTGCTGAATAAAGGAATAGGATAATAAAGTAATCGCTACCCCTATTATTGTTAAAATTATTGGTATAGCACTTAATAAAATGGCTTCTTTCCATCTGCCACGTAATACCTCTTTCACCTCCGCTTTTAATTCTTTTCGACTCTTATATCTTTCCAAAAAACCATTCCTCTCGCTACTTGTTTTTACCTATCTGTTTAGATTGAAATAATAGTAGGTATAAAATATTATTTCGAAGAAAATAAGTTATCTATTATGTGTACCATTCAAGAATAACCTTTCTAACCCCCTTCTAATCGACACCTTATTATCTACCAAATAGTCCTAATTTAATAGAACTTATTGGTTTCCATAGTAGCAACCAGTGGTTGCTACTGCTATTTTAGTTATTATTTCTTTCTATAAGAAAAATAATGATTGTAAAAAAGTAACTCTGTATTAACAAGGTTCTAGATACATATTTCTATGTAAAATAATGTATTTTAGACCATAAGTACACAGGATACTTGTGTACTTATGGTCTATATTTATCAATACAAATTTTTATCTAATTTCATATATTAATTATTGCTGTACAGAAGATTGTAGCGGTTCTGTTAAAAATTCTTGTGATTCTTCGACATAAATACGGTGCCAAACCATAAAAGTTAAAGCTGTCCATATTTTACGCGAATAATCTATCTTGCCTATGCGATGATTAATTAAGAGGTCTTCAATATAACCTTTATTTAATAAATGCTCTGTTTGAGATTCCCGTATAATCGTCAATGCCCAATCATACATTTCATCTTTTAACCAATGACGGATTGGAACTGGAAAACCTAATTTTTTACGGTAAATAACATTTTCTGGAACAATGCCTTCTACGGCTTTTCTTAAAATATATTTAGTCGTTCCATGAGCTAGCCTTAAATGTGCTGGTATTTCTTTAGCAATATTAAATACTTCTTTATCTAAAAATGGTGTTCTCAACTCTAAAGAATGAGCCATTGTAGTTCTATCTGCATTTAAAAGTAGATCTCCATTTAGCCAAGTATTAATATCAATTAATTGCATGCGATCCACTGGATTACGCCCTACTGTTTGCTGATAAAATGAATCAGTCACATTTTTGAACGGGTAGTTAGCATTATAATTGGTTAACAATTTTTTCTTTTCAAGCTCTTCAAAAATCTTTGCATTTCCAACGTACCGATGTTCTAAAGGAACGGTTCCTCTAAGAAGAAAACTCTTCCCTTTTACTCCATCAGGCATCAGCTGAGCTAACTGATGGATAGCTTGGTTGGTATACTTACCAGTAAGATTAAACATTCTCAACGCATGTGGTTCATTATAAATACCATACCCTCCAAATAATTCATCAGCTCCTTCACCAGATAACGCAACTTTTACATGCTTTCGAGCTAATGCTGACAAAAAGAATTGCGGCATTGCTGCAGGGTCAGCTAAAGGATCGTCCATATGCCAAACAAAACGTGGAAATTCAGCCATGAATTCTTCTACAGTAATCGTATGACTAAAGTTTTCTACTTTTAACTCTTCTGCCGTCTCTTCAGCTAAATTAATTTCATTGTATCCGTCTCTTTCAAATCCAACGGATAATGTCTTAAGCTTAGGATTAAACTCGCGTGCCATTGCTACAATGATTGACGAATCAATTCCTCCTGATAAGAAGGAACCAACTGTAACGTCTGACCTCATATGTTTTTCAACGGAATCCCATAAGCTTGTTCGAATTTCTTTTGTAAAAAAATCTTCTGATTTGTTAATGGGTGAAAAATCAGCCTGCCAATATCTCGTAATTTTTACTGTCTCATTTAATTTCTTTGTCATAAAATGACCAGGAAGTAGTTCCTTAATTGATTGGTGCATCGTTTCTGATCCTGGAACATATTGAAAAGTTAAATAATTTTGTAAAGCAATTTGATCTAATTGTCGGTCTTGAACCACTTTTAGAATAGCTTTCTTTTCAGAAGCCACATATAGGCCTTGTTCTTCTACTGCATAATAAAAAGGTTTAATCCCAAAATGATCACGAGCTCCAAAGAATGTTTTTTCTACTTTGTCCCAAATCACAAATGCAAACATTCCTCTTAATTTATCCACTACTTCTTCTTTATAGGCTGAATAAGCTGCAATGATAACTTCGGTATCACTATCCGTTTTAAATAAATACCCTTGACCACTTAGTTTTTTTCTTAACTCTATATAATTATAAATTTCACCATTAAAAATAATCCAATACCGTTCATTTTCATAAGATAATGGTTGGTGCCCTTTTTCAATATCGATAATACTTAATCTTCTAAAACCTAAAGCAATCGTATTATCTTTATAATACCCTTCTTCATCTGGTCCTCTATGTACAATCATTTTATTCATCTCATTAATATTGTTCTCTATTGTTTTTTGTATTGCATTTTCCACATTGGAAATATACCCAACAAATCCGCACATATCAATTCTCCTCTTTTTGAGTTCCTTTTTATTGATTAGTTCTTCTAGTTAAAATTTTTTAAAGACTTTTAAACTAGCGACATTTTCGAATTTATGTATTTTTATTTTGATTAGTGAAAAATAGATTTTAATTAAGCACTATTAAAAGTCTAGTATTTTTAAATTCCACAATTGATAGTACAGCTATTATCTTCGAATAGCAATCACTTTAAGCGATTGCAGATTGATATTTTAAGTCCTAATTTTTTGTTAAAGAACCAAAAATTAGGCATTTGTCTCATCTTTAAACCACCAACAGATAATCAGATAGAAATTATTGAGATTGTTACCATTGGTAAAAGAGAAGAAAAAAAGTATTTTTAACCGCTAAAAAAAGTATCTCTGAAATTGAAATAAAAAATCTTTTACAGATCTAATTTTAAGAGAGTCGCTCGCTTGTTTTTAGCAGCTACCTATTTTCTTCAATATATGATTTTATAGAATCTCATGTATTCATAACATGAAATTGGATGTCTAACTCTTAAACACAAGTTTAAATCATTACTATCCTCCTTAACTTAATAACTATATTCTCTCAATTTCCGCTTAAAAAGTAACGCACCTATTCGTTTACAATTAGCAACCACTGGTTTACATACACTAAAAATCAAATAAAAAAGTACTTCAGTTATAAATTTTTAAATGAAACTGTAGTTTTATCAATACACGTTTTTAAACAATTTTATGTATTCTCATAAAATCAATAGTACCTAGTATTCGATTTCCTAAATAAGATTGTTTACACATTATCACTTATAAGTTATAATAAAAGTATGAAAAAATATAATTTCGATGTCTATGAAAAAGAAAACGGTGAAGCTCCCTTTTTGGAGTATTTAGATAGTTTAGATGTAAAAGCTAAAGTATTAAGAGCAATAACTATTGTGGAAGATTTTGGAGTCCATTCTCCACCAGGATATATCGATCACTTAGATGATGGCATTTACGAACTTCGAGTAAAATTCTCAAGCAACATTTTTAGGTGTTTATATTTTCATTTTAGTCATAATAAATATATTATCACATGGTTTCACGAAACAAACACAAAAAACTCCTTCAAGAGAAATTACTAAATCCAAAGAGTATCGTAAAGACTATCTAGAAAGAAAGGGTGAAAATGATGGAAAATAAACTAAAAAGTTACTTCGACACCCAAATGGAAACACCAGAGTTTGCTGAAGCGTGGAAAGAAACTGAAGCTAGCTATCAAGCTGCAAACATTCTTTTAAGAATTAGAGAAGAAAAACATCTAACTCAATCTGAATTAGCTACTCTAACTGGAAAAAAACAATCTTATATTTCTCGAGTAGAAAAAGGGTCACAAAACATTAGTGTACAAACATTAAGTGACATCATGGAATCTGTAGGCGGAAAACTAAAAATGGAAGTAGTCGTTTAACTTTGTCACGATTTCTAAAATAACACCTATAAAAAGTTTAATCTGATATGTAATTAAATAAGACTAGTAGTAGATAAACACAATAAAAAGGGTCACAAAACTCACATATGTTTTATGTGAGTTTTGTGACCCTTTCCTTTTCGATACACGATTATATGCAATTCCATGTATTGATAAGTCATAATACTTAGAATAAGATACTTATAACACTGAACACAATTTAAAAAAATTGGAGGAATAATTATGTTTCTAGTATTAGGAATTATTGCTATAGTAGCAACTGTTTTAAATCTTTATTTATATAAAGTAGGCAAAGATTATAAAGTAGCAATGTCAGTGGGACTGTCATTCACAGCACTGACGCTTGTTGCAGAGCACAGCATAATATCCGATTGGGTAAAGGTAAAAGATTGGGCTGCTTTATTAGATGTAGTACCTACTATGACAACAGTCCTATGGGTTTTAACGATTATATCAATATTATTAAATACAATTCCGATACTTTTAGAACTAAAAAAACATGATTAAAAATAATCAAATGTCTGATAATAATCACCCAAAATCGACAGTTAGTAGGCATGGATTTGGTTGCTTTTTCTATGTCGTTTATAAGTGTTGATTGTCTAATCATCTCGTTCGTTTCAAAAAGACCCTATAAACATAGATAGCTATGCTTATAGAAGATGAAATTAACTTTATCCGTTTGGGGAAAAATAGTTAAAATAATTTTGTTTATATAATACCTAAAAAAATACATAGGGGGTTCGTTATGAAAAAAAATTAATTAAGTTTGCAACAGTTTTTATTTTGGTAAGTGGACTAGGATTGTTATTCAGTTCTATAAATGTAGAAGCTGCAACGGCTTATCCAAATGGTGTTTATTGTAATAAAACCAAATGTTGGGTAGACTGGAATAAAGCACAGAGTGAAATTGGCAAAATCATAGTTAATGGTTGGGTTCAAAGTGGTCCATGGTCTTAAAACTAGAAAGGAACTAATTTATGAATAATAATGAAGGAAAAATTATAGATGCCATTAGCAAAGCCTATTCAGATCCAGAAATAAAAAAAGACAGTGAATTTTCTCAATCATTATTTGACTATGCTAAAAAGATTTCTGATGGTGATGATTATAGACTTGTTTGTGTAAAGTTAAGTAGAAAAATCAACTCTTACTTAATGGCTAACGAATTTAAATCTCCTCAGACATTAACTGATTTAAACGCGATTGTTGGCAAAGAAGTTGCGAATTACAGAGGAGCTTCTTCTGTTAGTATGTGGGGTTCTAACCTCTTCTAATAAAGTTTGACTGTCCTAATTTATCAGAAAAAAAATACAATGGTATGAATTAAAATCCCAAACGGAAATTTAATAATGTCTCACTAATTTCATCTTCATTAATCCCAATATAGCGCTTCGCAATTTTCTCGCTGCTAAGACCAAAAACGTAGCCACGTCTTTGGTCTTTTTGTAAAGTGGTAACCAAACGTCTTACGCAGCGTGTGCATGCCAATATCGTCTCTTCCCAATAGCTTAGCGACCATTTGAAACATCTGATAGACCGTATTGACTTCTACATGTCCACCTTTGGTACTGGGAAACAAATAACCCTCCGGTTATAGGTCTTTTGTATAATTATTTTAAAAAAACAACTTTGATCTGATAAGGTTATAGATACACTATTCTAAGCAATTTCATGTGTCAAAGTTTTTAGTTCCCAAAAGTATATTAGTCGTTATAAAAAAAAGGAATCCCTCTACCAAAAAGGTAGAGAGGATTCTTTTTTAATTTTCCTGTATTAGGGTTCCCAATACAGGAAACTATCCAATTAATTTTTTTGATAAAAGATTACTCCTCACTATAAACCATTTTTTTGTTATATTTTACATATTTTTTAAAAGAATCCACTAAGGTTTGAGTAGTCTTTTTAGCTAACGGATAAAGAACGAGTCCAGCGAGACATAAAAGGATACTTGCGAACGATTGGAAAAGGGAAAAACTCTGTGCTCCCGTTACGTTAGCGCCTAAAAGGATGATTGGCGATAAAATAAAGGTTCCTGTAATTAACCAAAGAGCAAAAACGAGTAAGATAGCGGTGAGAGCTACGACTGAAACTAACAGTACATTGAACAAGAGTACCCCAGCTAACGCAAACCAATTGAATTTTTTCATAGAAATTTCCTCCTCTTTCTTTTGGATAGATTTTTTTGTTTCAGAAATCAGTTCATCAATCGACAGCCCATAGAGGCTTCTTAATTCTTGTAAAACAAAAATATTAGGAAGTGTTTTATTTTGTTCCTACCTCGAAACAGTTTGTCGAGTAACGTATAATCTTTTGGCACTATCTTCTTGCGTGAGATCCAATGCTGCTCGTGCTTCTTTTAGCGATTGGCCTAATGACATTTGGCTTATCTCCTTTATAGTAAGTAGCTTACTTAATTTTAGAAGAAAATAAAAGCAACAAACCTGTTACACTGTTGGTACAACAGTATTCTTATCGTAAATCAATAAACTATTTACTTGTGTTTTTGTGGTGTGTTTTTGTCAATACATGATTTTATGTAATTTAATGGATGTATTTAAATCATTTTAACATTTACAGAAGAGTTTTATTTAGAAGGAATAGTATTTTGAAGAATAGTGTTATCTCTTAGCAGAGTCTCAAAGTACCGCTATACTGACCATATTTCAAAATACTTAGACAACAGACTATTAATTATTGTAAACTATAGGTAATCAGAATGTGAGGTAAATAGAATATGTTAGAATTAATACCGTTTACAGGTACAATATGTGGCTTAATTTTATTCAATAATATTGAATGGAAAGGTTTCGTAAACAAATTATTATTTTATATGTTTTGGTTTTCATTAATAGCAGCATTTATTTTAGGTGGACTTAACCAATTTATAGGAAACTTCTCAACTATTATCAAAATTTTATCTATCTTAAATTTTTGTTCAATCATTGTCTTTTCAGTGAAACTAAACTTTAATCGTTTAACCATTTTAAAAAAAATATGTGTTGTACTTGTATATTTAAGTGCGTTTATGTCTATATTGTTATTTTTTTTGCTTATGTAATAAAGTATAAAAAGAGCATTAGCTAATAAAATGAGGCTGGGACAAAACTACTTCCGTTTGTTTTGATAGAGATATAGAAAAATACACTCCCACTACTGAACAAAATAGTTCATAGTTTTGGGAGTGTATTTTTTTGAGAGACCTTTTGTCCCAGCCTCATTTTTTTATTTGAAGAACACGACTTTATGTAATTTCGTGTGTTATTTGCAAAAATGATATTTTTATAAAAAATAAATATTTATTTTTTTTACACTTAATAATATAAGTTTTCTTTTGAAAAATACTTGTGTTATGTTATAAACGTATTTAACTAATTCAAAGATGAGAAACACATGGGTAAAAAAATTTTAAAAGGTCTGATTGTTAGCATTTTTCTATTAGGTATCGTTCTATTTATAGCACCCCAAGAAGCAGAAGCATCAACTTATTATGGGAATGGTGTATCTTGTACTAAAAAAAAGTGTTCTGTTAATTGGGGACAATCTTGGACAGAAGGAGTCCAACGTTGGGGTGATCATTTATTTGGCTAATGCTAATTAAATACTGAAAGTAGGAATTGTTTATGAGTAAAGATAATAATGCTAAAGAACTGATTCATGAATTGTATAATTATTTAATAAAACGATCAAATACTTCTACAAGTTTGTTAGATATTACGGATGTTTTACTACAAGTTTATACTAAAATTGAAACCGTAGATAACCCAGAAGCGCTCGTTAATCGTTTAGTTAATTACATCTACAGTGTAGGATTTAAGGGACGTATTAACTTAACACCTGCAGAAGAACGCCTACTAACTGAATTAGGTGTAATTGGTCAAAAAGCTGGTTTAAATGGTTTGTATAAAGCAGATTTTTCCGATAAGTCACAATTTTATAGTTATTTCGATAACAATAAAATGCCTAGACGCTAATGATTAATTTCCAATACTGCTAACCACTAATCATGAAATTTTTATTCAATGTTTTTTTGATACCTGAAAGCTCTAAAATGAAGGACGTTTCCGAATAGGAAATCGACCGATTCATTTTAGAGCTTTTGTTGTCTTGTTGATCATTTTCTAATGAGCAGCAAGACCTTTATTACTCAAAAATCCCATGCGAAAAATGATTAATTCGCATAGGATTTTTGGAGGGGAAATCTGACCGCAAACGGTCAGATTTATTGAGGAGCAACGTTGAAAAACGGGGCTCTTTTTTTGTCCGTTTGCGAACAGCGAATCGGACGAAAAAATCCGCTACGTTACCTGTCGAACAGACAGATAACGGCGGACTCCTTTGGGGGTCTTAGGGGGAGCAGCGCATCCACCTAACAGGGAGTATTTGGGTACCAAATACGTAGCCTGTTGTATCTGGTGTTAGTGTATTTCTTGTTTTATGACCGGATAGGGAGTAACATAAGAAATACACTAACACCTTTTTTTGAAACGTTTTGACAAGGTGACCGCATAGGGAACGTTGGCAAATAAGTGGAGAAAAAAAGCACTGGTCTTAGGTCTGAAAGGCGACTGAATAAGGAGCGTTTTAGACCTAAGACCAGTTAGTCATGCAGCGAGGAACTGAGACCGAATAGGGAGCCGTTTAGAGAGGAGAGACTACGTCCGTGAGCGAACAAAAAAAAGAGAACCGACGTGAAGAACGTCAAGTGAAATTTCGCGTGAACGAAGCCGAATATGAGAAGCTCAGCTACCTAGCGGAGCAACAAGGCATGAGCGTGCCCAACTTTGTTAAAAGCAAGGCGAAAGGGACTCGCATGCGAAACCCGAAAATCGAGATTGAAGGAGCCAAAGAAATCGCTCGACAGCTGCGGTATTACAATTCCAATTTGAATCAGTTAGTCAAATGGATCAACACCAACAAAACGTTTTATGAACCCAACGAACTAAAAGGGATGGAACAGCAGCTATCCAGTATTCAGGAAGGAGTGAAAGGCCTTTGGGAGCAATTATCAAGATAGCGAGTGCCACTAAAAATGGTTCAGCGACGGTCAACTACATTGCGAGACAAGGAAAAATTGACGTCAATTTAACCAGTGCTCACCTCACTCCATTAGATTATCAAGCAGCGAGAGAACAAATGCGCCAAACGCGAGACTTAATGGGCAAGACAAAAGGGCGTCAAGGCTATCACTTAGTCCAGTCTTTTGACGCGACCGATCAGTTAACGCCTATGAAAGCCCATCAGTTCGGACAAGAATTCATGTCCGAATTAAGCAAAATGTATCCCGATCATGAAATTTATATGGCCACACATACCGATACCGACCATCCACACAACCATTTTATGATCAATGCGGTCAATAGTGAAACGGGCGCTAAAATGGCCATTAATCCTCCTGATATCTATGAAATGCATGAAATTAATAATGACATTTCAAAAAAGCATGACTTGGTAGAATTGACTAAAGCTAAAAACAAGGTCTATCCGACTGAAATAGCGGCTTATACTCAAATTGGGAAGCAATATGAACGGGATTTAGTCAAAGAAAAAATTTATCACGCGAGAGATCAAGCCCATTCCTATCCGGAATTTGAACACTTACTATCTGAATCAGATGTAACCCTTACTTCTGAGATTGGAAAAAGGGGCCAAACGATCCGACAAAAGTATGTGACTCACGATTCAGAAGGAAAACAATGGACGTTTACCGCCTCAAGATTAGGCGAAGACTTTAAAAAGGAGCCGATTACCCATGCCATCATGGAACACCAACGAAAACGAGACAAACAACAATCTGACAGAGAACAACTTGAGCGCAGCAACACCGAAAGATTACGAGGACTTACTGCTAGCGTACGAGAAGTTGCGGACGAAGTACGAGCAGAGCGCAGAACACATGAGTCTGCTCGTCAGCCACCTCAAAACTCTCCAAACGTCAATCGAGACTTCGGACCAGAACGGTAAAGAGCAACTGGCGTATCATCGGAGACAAGAACAAAAAAGAGTGGAGCAATTTCAAGCTTTACTGACTGAAAATGAGCATTGGAAACAACAAACAGCCGTTGATTTAAAAGATTATTCCCCTGAAAAAATGGAACAAAAGTTAGATAAAATCGTCCACCAACATTTAGGCAACTACCAAGAAAAATTAGATGCGGTCTTGCAGCAAGCGGACCAACAAGCAAAAAAAGAACGTCGGACCGATTGGATCGAACGAATCAGTATTTTAGGCATTGGGGCCGTTACCCTTTTAGCTATTTACGGGATGTTTTCGTTCTTTATGGGGATGTAGCTGATGGGATTATTTTTTATGAAACTCATGTGGCGTATTTTGCCCGTCTTAAGCGTTTTGGTCGTGTTGGGGTGTTCTTATCTGATTTGGAGAGTAAAACTTCACCAGTGGTGGAATTCTGGCCATTTAAAGCGCGTTAGCCTTGTATCTCTTACTTCTTTAGTGCTTTGTTTCAGTGTGCTGCTGTTATTAGGGTATTCAACTCAATCAAAACTGCCGTTTGGATCAAAAATTCAAGAAATCTCTGCTCAACAACAAACAGTAAAAGAACAAAAACAAGCAATTGAAGCGGAAAAAGTAGCAACTGAAGAAAAAGATGATCAAATTGAAGAAAAACTAGAAGCTGCTTTAGATGTGGCGGATAAAGAACGAATCTATCTTACTAATAAAAATGAATCAACTATCATTACAGAGGATTGGTTTTTAGAAAACAAACAATTAATTGATCAGTTATCAGAAGATACCGATCGTGAAGAGTATACGAACCGATTTAAGTCCGTTAGAGACGTTTTCTTGAACTAAAGGTCCTTTTTATCTGGGGTACCATTCAAACGTTGAATAGCGCTGTTTTTTGAAGTGTGGGGTATGCAACGATTCGAACCGTCGATCATAAATAGAGTTACAACAGTCTGTTAATAGTTAATAAGACTTTTCAATTTTTTTTACTAATTTATAAGAAATTGAAGGGCTTTGCTATCAAAATATTTTGTATTTATTGCTATTGGTATTATTCTTGTCTATTATTTGTATCCCTTTTATTATGGATCTGCTCCGTAGAAATATTTGTTATAACTATAACCATAAGTAAAGGCAGCAATCAATTTTGAGTGATTACTGCCTTTATTATTTCCAATACACTATTTTATCTAATTTCATGTATCGTTTCAATTAATTTGCAACTAGTTATTTTTATCTTTAATTAAATAATTGACATAAACAGTTCGACTGTATACAATGCAAGTATATAGTTTGACTGTTTATTTTTTAGTGTTTTATTTTAAGAAGGGAATGAACTAAATGAAAAGAAACAAACATTTACCGCTGACAGAAACTGTTTATTATATTCTATTATCTTTATTTGAACCAGCACATGGTTATCTCATTATACAAAAAGTTGAAGACTTGAGTAATGGTGAGGTGAGGATGGCTGCTGGGACATTGTACGGAGCTATCGAAAACTTATTAAAATTGAAGTTTATTAAGCCGGTTGAGAGTGAAGATAAGAGGCGTAAAGTTTATGTCATTACACAAGAAGGGAAAAACATTCTACTTCTTGATTATGAAAGAATGAAACACATCGTAGCTATTACTGAAGAAAATTTGACTCAGGAAGGTGTATGAATATGAAAAAATTTAAGTTCTTTTTTAATCTTGATAAAGAAGAGAAATGGTTAAATGAAAAATCCAACGAAGGTTGGGAATTATATGATAAAAAAATGGAATATAAATTTCGTAAAACAGCCTATTTTCCTACTATAAAAATTGATTATCGCACGTTTAAGTCAAAAAACGATTTTCAAGATTACAAGACCCTTTTTAAAGATAGCGGCTGGGAGCATATTATAGGTAGTAAAACATCAGGCAAACAATATTTCAAAAAAACAGAAAGGAATGCTAGCACAGATATCTTTTCTGATAACTTTTCTAAAGCTGAAAGGTATCATAGAATGGCTCGCGTATGGGTGTCCTTAGCACTAAGTTATATTCCTCTCACTGTTGCTTTATATATGACTAGGATGGTTGATTTCAAAGCATTAATCCATCCAAAATCTTTGTACTACACACCTGGATTATGGGAAAAGACTGGATCTATTTTTTGGAGAGCCTTTTTATTTGAAACTCCTTTTGTATTTCTTAGAGGATTTTTTTGGATACTTTTTCCCATCTTGATTATTTTATACATTGTCTTTGCTATCAAAGCTCATTACCATTATAAAAATGCTATTTCAAAAGATTAATGATAGAAATTATAGTGCAACATTCCGAAATTAAAGAAGGACTCTAATTTCGCGAAGTGCTGCACTATTTACCTTCACTATCATTAATTTATCGTCTCAATTTTAGTTATTATCTGAAGAGCACTATAATGTCTTTTTGTATTCGTACCAAGCAAACAGAATCTTATTAAAATAAGGTTCTTGATTCACCATTCTATATCATTTTATGTATCTAATATTATGTTACCAAACCTATATGCTTTTACATAGAAACACTTTTTATTTAAATCTACGTATTTAAATATAGTATGATAAAATTAATAGTGTTTGGTAAAGAAAAGAGGCCCATTAATTATAGTATTACTATTTCTGCTTGTCTTCTGCAGCTTTCATTTCTCTTCCTTTGGATAAGAAAATTTATTGGTTTACAAACTATCCATAATGAAGGGTTTGAAAGGTTTGAAAGATTTGCTACATTCGTTAATGTTTCATATTTTGTGTTGCTTATCCCTTTATTACTTATTTTTGCATGGTATGGAGTAAAAAAAATATTAGTACAAGATCAGTTCTTTATATTAAAAATAGTATTCGTTTTTGTTTATTTAGGTGCATTAATTGGAATTTTAATATTGGGACAACCTATTTTTGAAATTTTATATTATGGATTTGCTCCTTGAAATAGACTGATTAAAAATCCCTTTAATACAATAAGGTTTTCAATACACTGCTTTATCTAATTTCATGTATCATATATTTATGAAAAATAGTCTTAAAAGAATAATAGTAATAAACGCTGGAAAAAGCTAAAATTAAATTACATGTAGAAGGTAACTTTAGTATGAATAACCAAATAACCAGAATTTTTAAATCGTTTAATAAAAAAAGACATTAATTTAATAATTTTCTTAATAGACTATTAACGAATTTATGTATCTATTAAAATTATTGATAATTTTTTAAGTTTTTTCGTTCTACTTAAATATTTATTTAAAATTGTGATAGTCTAATTCATGGGAGGTTTTAAAATGAAAAATAGAAAGAGTTTAATTATTTTTTTTATAGGATTATTATTTGTAATAGGAGGTATTTTTTACATAATTGGCAACACTAACACCTCATCTGTCAACCCATCAGAAGCAAGTAATAACTCCATTATCTCAACAGAGTCATCCGTTACTAGTGAATCAAGTAACTCACTTGATTCAACTATAAATTCCGAATCAGCTAGCATAACCAACAGTATTAAGGAAAGTGCTGAAGTAAGTAGCTCTTCAATTAGCTCAGAAGAAACAGAGGCTACTTCTGAACCTGCAAGTACCAATTCTGAATCTAATCCTGTGGCCAACAGTTCTATAAAAAGTAGCACAGAAGAAGGAGTTGCAGATCAAACAGAATCCAGCGCGGATTGGAAAATTAATTTTGAAAAAGAACTTAAAGAATCATATAAAGTTACTGTTAAAAGATATGAGGATTTTGGAGACGGTTTATATGGTGTTTACGTAAATGAAATTGAAACAGGTGAATTACCTTATGTAACCGTAGATTCTAAGACCGGAAATTTTCATGGATAAAAGAATTTAAATCAACAGTAGCAACTACTTATTAGTTGCTGCTGTTGATTTAAAGATGACATTTGTAAAATTATCATTTGATACTGAGATTGGTGCAGACGGTATTAGATATTTTAATTCTATTACTCATTAATTAAATAAGATTCTCAATACACTATTCTATGTAATTTCATGTATGACATTTACTAAATAACGAAATTTAATCAAACATGGTTTCTTGAATAAAGTAAAAAAATTAGCGACAATATCAATATCTATAAAGTTACATAAAAATAATACTTATAAGGAGTTTAAAAAATGAATAATATAGTTATTTTTTTACTTATTGCAATAATAATATCCCTTACTTCAAGCATTAGACAGTTAAAGACAGAAGTTGATCTTATAAAAATGAAATTGACTACTATCAGTAAGCATGTTGATTTACCCGATCCAACAAATAATGAACTAAAAATAATTGTTTTAGAGCTTATCTCAAAGGGAGAAAAAATTAAGGCTATTAAAGAATATAGATTGGCTACTGGAGCTGGGTTACTTGAAGCTAAACAGTATATTGATCATTTGAGCAAATAAGAATCCCTATTTTATAAAGGTCTTAGATACACGTTTTTAAGCAATTTCATGTATTACAATTTTTTTGTTTTAAGCAAAATATAACATAAGGAGTGCACTTTATATGGCTTTAACTTTAGTATGTTTCTTGTTTATAATTATGGTTATTTCCAAGAATAAGGACAAATATCAAAAATAAACAGAAACTTGGTAAATTAAGGTTCTGTTTACATGATTTTATGTAGAATCTTGGATTTAATGTAATAAGGACTCTATTGCTTTTTAAACAATAGAGTCCTTATTTGATAAATGTAAACCAATGGTTGCTAGTTGTAAACCAAGGGGTGCGTTACTTTTCAATTAAGATAAGAGATAATACTGGAGACAAAGTAAGTTTTTCTATAGTTGAGAGGATGGTTACATATGAAGCAAAATTACTTTAATTTTATACAACTTTTTTTTGAAAAAACGTCGAGCCTTATGGCAAATTTTTTTCTTCTTTTAATTTTATATAACTATTTCTTTGTAAAAAACAACTCAATCATTAGTATTACTTACAAAGAATTATATATTATTGTATTCGTAAGTATTATATTAGGTATTTTTTCACTACTATCTAAAAGAAATAAGATCAGTAAATAAAACTATTTTTTAGAATATGTGTGTTAAATATAATGAGATAAAATTAATAGTGTTTAGCTAAAGAAAAGAGGCGGTATTATTGTTCATCTTTAAACCATTTTACGCGATTCTATTAAGTATCATTTATATTGGAATTATTTATTTATTAGTCAGAAAAGAAAAGAAGCCCATTAATTATAGTATTACTATTTTTGCTTGTCTTCTGCAGCTGTCATTTCTCTTCCTTTGGATAAGAAAATTTATTGATTTACAAACTATCCATAATAAAGGATTTGAAAGGTTTGAAAGATTTGCTACATTTGTTAATATTTCATATTTTTTGTTATTCATACCCTTATTACTCGTTTTTGCATGGTATGGACTAAAAAAAATAGGCGCACAAGATCAATTCCCCTTATTGAAAAGAATCTTCCAGTTTTTTTATGTAGGTGCAATAGTTGGAATTTTAATACTGGGACAACCTATCTTTGAAATTTTATATTATGGATTTGCTCCTTGAAGCATACTAATATAAAAAAAAATTAGTAAAACAGGTTCTAAGTACATTAATTCAAGCAAATTTATACGTGTATTAAAATTAGTGATAATATAATTAAGATTTTATCGTTCTACTAATTACTTTTTTAATTGTGATAGCCTTATTTATGGGAGGTTTTAAAATGAAAAATAGAAGGAATCTAATTATTTTTTTCCTAGGATGTGTAGTAGGAGGTATTATTTATCTACTAGTATCATTATTACCTATTTTAAATTGAAAAGGAGGCTTTATTTTGATAGATTACATAGTTTATCTTCTTGTTATACTAATGATAAGTTGGGATTTAGTTAGTATTTTCAAAGTTTTGTCAGGAAAATACACTTCAATTTTTGTACGTTATTTCACTGTGGCTTCTATCTTTCCAGATCAACTCAAAAATTTATCAGAAAATAAAGAAAAAGAGAAAAAATTTAAATCGTTAGTCATTTCAAACGAAATGTTACATATTTTAATTACTTTATTTTTGCTAGGTGGCTCTTTATCAAATCGTATTCCCAACATAGTATGGATTTGTCTTTTCTCTTATTATGCTAGCTCTATGTTCTTTCGTTATCGTACCCGTAAGTTATTGGAAAGTGATTCTTAAATAACTAGAAAAAGTTCCTCACAATCAGTCTCTTTAGTCTGATTGTGAGGAACTTTTTCTATTAGCTATACAAATTTAACTTCGATAACTTTATCAAATGCTTTAGCGATGTCATTCATCGTCTTAAACGTCACATTCATATTTCCGTTTTCAATACGTGCAATCGTAGATTGGGGTTTTTCAACTTTTTCGGCCAATTGTCGTTGCGTCAATCCTTCGGTTTCTCTCAACGTTTTTAAAGCAACAGCGACTTCTAAGCGTTCACTTTCACCCACAAAGGCTTCTTCAAAACTCTTGTCTTTTGCACGTCGACGAGAAATATAGCTACTTACTGTACTTGTCTCCATTAGTTATTCCTCCATAAATTTTTTTCGGATCTCTCGTGCACGTTTCTTCTCATTTTCGGGTGTTTTATCGGTTTTTTTCGTAAAAACATGCGTAATAACATACCGGTTATCAACCACATGAAAATAAAATACCCGTTGGATATTTGAACTTACTTTTGAGCGAAGCTCATAAAGATTCGTTTCTAGTTTTTTGACCCATTGATTTCTTGCTGCTTCGGACATGCCATATTTTTCCGACATCAACGACGAAAAAAACGCCTTGATCTTGCCCCAAGCCCTTTAAAACCATCGTGTTAGTAACCATCGAAAATCTTTTAAAGATAATTAGAACAATATAAAACTATAATTCTATAAGTTTAATGATACACGAGTATGTCTAATTTCATGTATTATTTACTTTCTGAATATTTACCCTTCTTTTCTCTCTCTTTTTTCATCTATTTTATTTTTTATAAAGTAAGTAATGGGGATAGATACAAACAGAATTCCTGAAAAAAATTGAGTAGCGCCTTCATTTATTTTTCCATTTATCATTATTTCTTCAGGTCTAACTAAAAAAGTTTGATAAGTTGTATATAGGCCTAACAATCCTACAATTAAAAGTAGCCAAGAGTAGCCTTTTTTATCATCTTTTTTACGAAAATAGGCATTATGATAGACACTTATATTCGCAAAAAAGATGGCGACTACAAACATTATAATCAACATCTCTGTCTCTTTGGATGCTCCCCATTGAAAATTAAAAAATAAGCCAAGGATATAATTTAGTGCTAATAGACTGATTAAATAAATAAACGAATAATAGCCATATTTATATCTCATTAATTTCTGGTATTCATCGTATTGTTTCATGTTTATTCCTCCCAAAATAAATCGTTTAAAGTTAAATCCAATTTTTTACAAATCTCTCTACACAAATTGATTGTCGGATTGTAATCTCCTCTTTCAATAGCGCTGATGGTCTGTCGAGTAACATTGACAGCATCTGCCAATTGCTGTTGAGATAGATCATTCTTTGCTCGTGCTGCCTTTAATCTTAAATTCTTAGCCATATTATTCCTCCTGATATGACAAATATATATTGCAACAAGTAAATTATATCATTCATTAGAGTAGATACAATAGTTTAAATGAATTAGCAGATTTTTTTATCGTTTTACTGTGGTCATAACCATTAAAAATTTTGAAATGGTAGAATTATCGTATAATTCTATAAAAAAAGAACCCTGATAGAACAAGGTTCTGAACACATAACTTTATCCAATTTCATGTATTAATAAAAATTAACTATTATCTTAAACGCGACTACTTTCTTTTAATGATAAGAGCTCCTATTCCTACAATCCAGATGTAAGAGAAGAAAAGAATCCATAAATAAAAAATTGAAATAGATTCCTTACCTAAAAGTGTAAAAACTCCTAGAGAAATAAATAAAATACTTGTAAGAATATGTGACGTATATGCAAAAAATCGAGAAATATTTTTAATAACTCGTTCGTCTGCGTCAGGGATATTATTTTTCTTTTTCTTTTGCTTTATTACTTCAATGACTGTCAAAAAGAGAGTTGCTACTAGGCCAGCAGTAAGAACTTCATATGGAAACTCACCTTGAAAGTAGTAAATAAGAAATGAACCCAAAACTGCACCTAGAAACGTACAGGTAATAAGATAATATGGTACCCATTTTGTTAATTGTTGCACACTTACTTCTCTGTCTTTTATGCTCATTTATTATCCTCCTCTAAAATAAATATTTCATCGATTGGCATATCAAAATATGCTATTAATTTTAGTGCTAACTCTAAACTAGGATTATACTTATTCTTTTCAATTGCATTTATAGTTTGCCGAGTAACTTGTAGATCCTCAGCCATTTTCATTTGAGTTATTCCTTTCTTTTGACGGATATCTCGTATATGGTTAATCACATTCATTAATTGAACCTCCTAAGTTTAAGTAAAGATATCTTTACATATATAATGACAAAACACCAAACGAGTGTAAAGATATCTTTACACTCGTTTGGTGTTTTTTACTATTCTCGATATATGAATCTATCTAATTTCATGTATCAAAAGATTGTTCAAATAAAGAGCAGCATTGACAAGCGTACTTGTCTGAGTTATTCTTTATTCAGACAAATAAACTTGTCATTATAAAAGGAGGATAATTATGAAAAAAGAAAAGATATTAAACAGTTACCGAAATGAAAAAAAAGATGAAGGCAACGACCATATCAATAATATGAGTGATGAGAAAGGTTTCTTTGCTATGGCTATGTTAATCATGCTTATAACTATCTATAAAATATATATGAATTTGCCGTTTGGAGATACTGGTGCAATCCCATTATCTTTTTTATCTTTTCATAGCTTTAATCGTTATAAGCAAACGAAAGAAAAAGATACCTTGGTATATGGTATTGTTACTGGTTTTATTGGAATTGCGTTCTTAGTTTGGTATGTGATCGAAACAATATGAGTAAACAAGATAAAAATTATTCAGAAGAGACAGATTTAGTACTGAAAAATCATTTAAAGGACACCCGTAGAGAATTAGGGCTTTCTCAACAACAACTCGCAGATATGATCGGTGTTTCTAGAAATACGATTGGTTCAATAGAGAGATGTGTGTTTGTTCCTACAGCAAAATTAGCATTGATATTATGTATCGCTTTAGATAAAAAATTTGAAGAGTTGTTCTACTTTGATTAAATATAAAAAAATTAAAGAACCTTGTTAATACAAATTTCTAGATACACGATTCTATGTAATTTCATGTATTAATAGGTTGTTTTTGAATTATTGTTAAGTACAATAACCGATCCAACAATTACAAATATAAGAGATAATAACATATACGCAACTGCATGTGTACCATTGATTATGTAGTTATATGCATCTCCTCCTACAATAGCATTTGCTCCACCTATCATATCACCATATATATCTTCTTCCATGGGTGTATACACCCATAATTTATATAATCCAGTACATCCAAACACGGCAGCTAAAGAATACGATAAAAATGCCATGGTGTGTGTCTTATCATTATTTAATTTTATATTATCCAATTTTTTTCCCTCCTTTATGATTTTATTCTATATTAAATACCAATTTCATGTATCAATAATAAATTTATCTGTCGCTATATGCTTCTAACCAATGATGGGATTGTAATTCTTTTAATGTTCTAAATGGTACAATTCTGCTTCAAAATATTAAAAGTATAGATTCTACAGCTAAAATTATTGGTAATCCTATTCATCACTTAGAACAAAAATTGATCGAAAAATCACCGCTGAAGTTTTTAAACTAATCTATATGCATTTGTATCTTATAATTTCTTTTGTGACTTCTGATCAACAAAAGAGTCATATTCCTCTTTGAAAACTTGAAGAAATTCTTCTAATAGCTGTTCATCTTGCTTTTGCACAGCTACATTTGACCAAAAAGATACTTCACTTGATTCATCCTCGGTTTCATCAAAAATGTCTGACCAGTCTTCAATAACAGAATCCGTCAGTGGTTGGAAGTGGTCAATTATTGATATGCGTTTATCAGTTGAACATTCTTCTTTAAAAAAGACAATGAACGCTTTAACATCAGCCATTGATTTTTGAACTTCATCAGATTCTTGAATTCTATTTTCTAACTCCCTGCGACTTTCAGTCTTACTTTCCTCAGTAAACCCCTCGAAAGTAATCTCCCATAGTAATTCGCTTAAAAAATCGATTTTAGGTATATCCAATGGAAATATAACGTTATAATGGAGCATCTCTTTAAAAGAAAGATAATCAACTGAGTAGTGCTTTCCATCTTCATTAAAGGTACAAAAAATATCCATCACTATTTCGTCTGTAAAAGCATCTTCAATCCATTTAGCGGTAAAAGTATATCCACCCCTAGAAACAGCATCCGTTGTGTCTGCTCTATCCAATTCTTCTCTCAACTGAACTAACTTTTTTTCGATATTACCAACAGTAACCTCTTCCTCTTGGTAATAGTGTTTCTTCCAGTAGTTAGCGATAGTCTGTATTATTTCATCGTTAAATAAATAGTTTGTTACAACCTCTTTTAAGATCATCCTTTGTCTTCCTCCATTCTTTTATTTCAAGCCCGATCCATGAAATAAATACAATGTACTTATTTCACTTCACGTTCCAATGTATTTAGGATCGAAAATAGAATGTCTTTATTCTCATCAGGGACGGGAAAATCTATTGTTTCTCCTTTTGTCACAGAGAAAACTGACTGACTAAGAAACTGTGAATCAGCTTCTACAATCTCTTTCACAGTTTCTTTGGTCGCTTCAAAATGAAATTGTAATCCTATCGCATTGAACAGGCGAAACCCTTGGTTTTCCCACTTTTCAGTAGAATATAAAAGCGTAGCATTGCAAGGTTTTTTAAATCCTTCACCATGCCAATGAAGGACAGTATATTCTTTACTCGGATGAAAGATTTGCGTTAAAGAGGTCACCGAGTGCCAACCAACTTCTTTAGGAGTAGAAATAATGTCACTTCCATAAGCTTTAGCTAATTGTTGTGCACCTAAACAAATTCCTATCATCGGTTTCCCACTATCGACGACTTCTTTTATCAAATGTCGTTCATCTTGTATCCAATGTTCTGTATCATTCGCACTCATCGGTCCACCTAAAACAATTAAAAAAGACACTTCTTCCGCTTTGGGAAAAGGCTCTCTGTTAAATACTTTAATCATTTCGACTGTATGATTATTCTCTTGTATCCAGTCCATAATTCGACCAGGTTTTTCAAATGAAACATGTTGAATAATATGTATATTCATACTACCCTCCTTACTAAATATAGCAATTCATCTTTCCATAACGCTTTTTTATTAAACACTTATATTTTTTTGTATGTTGTGTTTCTCAATAATCTATTTTAACTATTATTAAAAGTTATCTAAACTATAATCAAACTCAATTTCTATACATTATTATTTTACTCATTTATTCGTTACCTTCATACGATATCCTTCCTTTTACTTAAGATATATAGTAAATAAAAGGGGTTGACCTAAGGTTTCTCATTTGCTAGCTGAGGTGAGAGAAAGTGGTGAGATGAGCATAGTTGTACCCTAGCAAAGCCTAAAAATATATCTAAGCTGAACTAGAGTACGAATGTGTCTTTTATGTATGTTCTAGCCTCGGATCGAGTCGGAGCCTGCTTCACATGCTATATCGTCGGTGTTGTTGTCTCAACACGCTTAAAACACTCTTAAAATCCACCCTAAGAGTATTGTTTTAAGCTACCAGCCTAAATCAGACCTGGATTACCGCCCCCACCAGTTCAAATCGGTCGTGGTCACCATTCAGAACAATAGAGGATATAGCGACCCTATTTGATTGTTCCTAGCATTCCTTATTGCAGCGGCGTATGCTTAACCTGTCCACTTAAATGCTGTCACGCACACAGCTTGGCTCCTGTGTTGGTAAAAAAGCCACTACTAATTGCCAACAGTTTAAATAGTTGGTATAATAGTAGTACAAAACATTGAATTTAGTTGTCTCGTAGATTGCCGTCTACGGGGCTTTTTTTTATTTAATTATATTATTACTTTTGAATTAATCTAAATTTACTACACATTTTTTTTTTTGTAAAACCTTATTTTATAAGCAATATAAGGTTTTTATGTAGATACGTCTACATGTAGATTTGTAGATGTGTAGATACGTCTACATGTAGATTTGTAGATGTGTAGATGCGTCTACATAAGTCTTGAAACCGTTGTCCTAAAAGGATTCCTAGTTGTAGATGTGTCTACATGTAGATTTGTAGATTTGTAGATACATCTACATGTAGATTTGTAGATTTGTAGATACATCTACATGTAGATTTGTAGACATGTTTTTTTTGATAACGTTTGACATCTATATACAGCATGGTATATTAACTATATAATACAACATGTAGATTTGTAGACGAATTAGAAAAGAGGGGTAGTATGGCTAAAGTAATAACATATGGTAATTTTAAAGGTGGAACAGGAAAGACCACAAATAGTGCAATGATGGCTTACATGTTATCTAAATTGGGGTACAAGACATTGTTGGCTGATTTAGATCCTCAAGCAAATGCAACATCTTTGTATTTACATACTAAACAAAGAATTACAAATAATATCGTTACTTTTGATAAGACCTTAATGTCTGCTATAGCTGATGAGGATTTGTCTGATATCATCATCGAAATAAAAGACAATTTATATTTGCTTCCTAGCTTCGCTGACTTTACGTCTTTTCCTTTATTTTTAGAAAAGAAATTTCCCAATAGTCAGTTAAAACGAGTTACTTTTCTAAAAGGACTAATTGAAAAAATTAAAGATGATTATGATTTCATTTTGATAGACGTCCCACCTACATTAAGCACCTATACAGATTCAGCATTATTAGCATCTGATTATACAATTATTGTATTACAAACCCAAGAACGTTCTCTAGTAGGGGCAGAAGCTTATGTAGGATATCTACAAGAGTTAGTTGACAACTACGATGCAAATTTCGATATTCTAGGTGTTCTACCGGTATTATTGAAAAATAATTCTAAGGTAGATGAAGCCACGCTTGCTACTGCAAAAGAAAAATTTGGAGAAGAAAATCTCTTTAAAAATTTAGTGAAAAATATGGAACGATTGAAACGTTATGACATTGTAGGCATAGTTGATTCCGATTTAGACAATAAATATGATATACATGATAAAAGAGTAATGGCACTTTATAAAAAAGTTACCGAAGAAATGCTCAGTCGCTTAAAAGAGTTTGATTCTTAAAGATATATTAAACCATTTTAAGTGATTAAAAATAATGCTCATGCTCATAAGAAAGGAAGAGGAATATTATGGCTGACAGTCTATTAAATAAAAATAAGAATAAAGGTAAACGTAATCTTCTTGAACGAAAAGAAGAAGTAAAACCAAAAGAAGCTTTTAATCGAGCTAGCTTATTTACAGTCGATGAATCTCAGCAAGATCAATTTGACAAAAAAAAAGAACCTATTCAAAAAAGCTCAAAAGGAAAGACGACAACTATTCGATGTGCAGCAGATACCTCACATCGATTAAATGCAATTATTACTTCATTTAGTTTAAATAGTGTAAATGAATTATTAGAAATTTTATTAGACAATTACGAAGCTTCTTTAACTCAAGATGAAAGAAGAGAAATTAAGACTTTACAAGAGGTTTACCAACGAAAGTCTATAAAGTAGACTTGTAGATTTGTAGACGTGTCTACATGTAGATGTATTTAAATTGTTCATGAATTCAATATGGTTAACATATTCTAACAAATTTTTTTATTTTTAGAGGTTAGGAGGTCTTCAAATGAATAAATTTTTCAAATCCATAACTAGCGACTACTTTGAAGATATTTTAGTACGATTAGCTCATCATTCGGCAGGGATTGAAGGAAATACGATTTCTTTACCTGCTACCGTTTCTATCATTGTAAATGGTACTTTACCAATTAGTTCCGGCGCTACAGTTAGAGAATTTTATGAGATTGAGAACCACAAGCAAGCTTTTGATCATATGATAAATCATTTAATAAATGAAGAGACCCTTTCTACCACAATTATTAAAGAGATACACGCTGATTTAACAGATCGATTACAATACGATAAAGGTCAATTTAAAAAGAATGAAAATATGATTTTAGGTGCTGAATTTCAAACATCTTCACCATCAGAAACACTTTTGTTCGTTTCTCAATTAATTGATAATTTAAATTATCGTTTAAGTATATCTAAAGATAGGGAAGCTAAGTTAATGGCTATTTTGGATACTCATATTCAGTTTGAACGGATTCATCCATTCTCAGATGGGAATGGCCGAACTGGTCGGATGATGATGAACTATTCTTTATTACAGGAGGGATTTCCTCCATTAATTATTGAAAAGGATACAAAAGCACAGTATGTTGAAATTTTAGCAACTCAAGATGTAGATTCTTTTTTAACTTTTGCTAAATCAATCCTAGATAAAGAAACTAAACGAATGATAGCATTTCAAAATATGGATCAAGAAAAAATCAAAGAAATTGAAGAATAAGCTTCTTAGGCTTTTATTCTTCAATTTCTTTGATTTTAAGTGTCTCTCAGGAGCATTTTAAGACCATTTTAATTTGTTTGTATGTATATTTATCTATATAGTTGCCTGAGTTACATTCATTTCTAAATATATAATACATAACAAATTTTTTATGCTATTTGTTATACCGATAACCCTATTGGTGATTCTTAACCGGGGTTTTCTTTCTCTACTTAATCTAAATAAAGATTTCCTGAAAATAATCATTAGTGTATGAACCAAAAACTGACACTCGAAAAAGTGTCCTTTTTAGATGAGGTATTTTATAGTGAGTCATCTGTTATAATTATGAGTAGGAGGGATTTTTATGAGCCAAAAAACAATTTTTAATTTAAAAGAAAATTTACTTGAAACATATAACGTTTCACTTGATTATCATGGTGTCTCCGGTAAGCGATTAGCCGAACGGTTAGGAGCTTTATCAAAAATCGGATTAACAGAACAGAATGGGTCTTATCGTACTGGTTTTTCTTTTGAAGAAAAAGAAGCAAAAGAACTGGTCATGAAATGGATGAAAGAAGCCGGACTTTCTGTACATCAAGATGGAGCAGGCAACGTATTTGGTCGGCTGGAAGGCAAACGCCCAGGTGTACCTGCCGTATTAAGCGGTTCTCATGTCGACAGTGTCCAAAATGGTGGACACTTCGATGGTCCATTGGGAGTATTATCTGCTTTAGAAGTTGCAGAAGCTTGGAGAGAGACAGGTTTTACACCAGAAAAACCTTTTGAAGTCGTTATTTTTTCTGATGAAGAAGGATCGAGATTCCATGGTGGCTTGAATGGAAGTGAAGCTTTTATGGGATCAGGCGACTTAGACGAGAAGATAAAGAAGAAAGACATAAATGGGGAAAGTTTTGAAAAAGTATTGCAAGATGTGGGGTTAAGTCTAGAAAGTTACTCTAATGCCAAACGGGATTTGGATGATATCGAAACCTTTATTGAAATACATATCGAGCAAGGAAAACGTTTAGAAAAAGAAGAACTTCCTTGTGGAATTGTGACAGGAATTGCCGGACCTCAATGGTTGGAATACACCTTTCAAGGAGAAGCGGGTCATGCAGGAAATACACCGATGAATGACCGGAAAGATGCCTTACTTGCTGCCAGTGAGTTTATAATCAAACTCAATCAAATTCCACAGCAAATTAATGATACCGCTGTAGCCACAGTAGGAAAACTTCATGTAGAACCTAATGGAGTTAATGTCATCCCTGGTAAAGTTACCTTGTATGTCGATATTAGAGATATCTATGAAGAATCAAGAGATACCTTAGTCAATCGCATTATTCAACTTGGAGAAGAAATTGGAGTATCACACAAATTGTCTGTTACGTATAAAGAAACCTTAAAGAGCCCACCTGTGCCAATTTCTGAAGACCAGCAAGAGCTACTTGAAGAGGCTATGAAAGTAAACGGCATCCGACCTTATCGTTTGCCAAGCGGAGCAGGACACGATGCAATGGTTCTCGGAGCACAAATACCCATAGTCATGCTGTTTGTTAAGAGTAGAGATGGCATCAGCCATAACCCGACAGAATGGTCCGACTTAAACGACTGCATCCAGACTATACACGTACTAAAAACCTATATAGAAAAATTGCAGTACTAAAATTGAATAAAAAACATAACTTTATAGTGCAAAAAAGAATACAAATTTTTCTGTGTAGTTCATACTACTCCGTTTTTTTGTACTCTCGACTCTTACTCTGCTTTACATGACACTATTAACTTATTTATATCCAATTTACCTTTTTTTACACTGGTTTACTAGTGTAGTAAGCGACATTCCAAACATATACCTAATTAAGCATTCCTATAGAAAAGTATTTTTATAGTGTTTTATTTTGTACTTAAATCATCTATTGTTTCTTTTAGTAGTTCATATTCTGATATCGATATAGTGGTTTCTTCCATATTTTTGTCTAGTAGTCTATTTAGAGATTCCATGCGGCCTTGCAAAGTACCATTATTGTAGTGGTTCATTATTATTTCTTTTATCACACCAAACATAATAATCATCTCCTTACATCTGTAATGAACAAATTAGTTTTTGCTTTATTAATATTATCATAAATTGACGTCTTCCATTTTATTAAAATTTTCGCAAAAAAAAAAGCAACAGCAGATTGAATTATTAGCAATACAAGATGTCTATTCTTTTTTATCTTTTGCTTCAGATAATTTAGAAAAAGAAAGCAAAAGAATGGTAGTATTTCAGAATATGGATAAAAAATAAGACTTCTAACACTTTATTAAAAAAGTTAGAAGTCTTATTTTGTAAATAGCAGTGCTCCTCTATATAATAAATTTAATTCTATTTCTCATACAGTGGTGTGTTTTCTTCTTTCACTATGCAGATTGTACTGTTGTTCAAGTAAATAAAAAACATAGATTCTCTAGTTCATCCTAGAGAATCTATGCTTAAGTCTATTTATTTCAGAAATTATTTAATGCGCTTTTTATAATTCTTGTTCTTTCTTATAGCCAAATGTCCAAGTCAACCCAAATGATACCGCAAAGGCTACTATATTTACCAAAATATATAATGGTAATTGCTCATTAAGATAGAGCAATGTTCCTGGTATACCGGTTAATGCCATACCTGTTGCACGTAAATTAAAAATAGAAGCTAGAAAACCACCAACTCCGCCACCAATCATTGCCATTAAAAATGGCTTTACTAAACGTAGCGTAACTCCAAAAACAGCTGGTTCAGTGATTCCCAATGCTGCTGAAAAAGCAGACGGAAAAGCAATTTGCTTCATTTTTGGTGAGGTTGATTTAATCGCAACAGCTAAAACGGCCCCAGCTTGAGCTATATTTCCACAAGTTCCAATAGGATTCAAATAGTTCCAACCATCTTGCCCTAACATACTAATTTCGAGAAAGTTTAAGATATGATGAATACCAAAAATACCTAACAATTGTCCAAAGCTACCATAAATCAGTCCACCAATTCCGAATGGTAAATTTAATAGAAATTCAACTGCATGTAAAACACCTAGTTCTACCTCATGGAAGATTGGTCCAATAATAAATAGTGCTAAGATCAATCCTATTAATAAAGTTAGAAAAGGAGTAAGAATTAAGTCTAAGGAATCTGGAATTTTTTTTCTTAAAAAGATTTCAATTTTTGAACCTAAAATACCTGTGACAAATGCAGGAAGTACCGATCCTTGGTAACCAACTACTTTAATAAAACCGAAAAAGATAAGTGGTTCTGCTGTTTGTTGCCCTACTTCATAAGCATTTGGAATTACTGAGCTTACTAGCATTAATCCTAAAACGATTCCCAAGACAGGTGTACCACCAAAAATTCTAAAGGTAGACCAGGCTACTAATGCTGGTAAGAATGCAAATGCAGTATCCGTTAAAATTTGAGTAAACATTAAAAATTGTTGTGGAATGGCTTCCGGAGTTAAACCTATAAGTCCTAATACAGCCTCCTGCGTAAGCAAGCCTCGTAATCCCATGAACAAACCAGTTGCGACCAATACAGGTATGATTGGAACAAATACATCCCCAAAAATTCGAATCGCTTTTTGAAAAGTCATTTTTTGATCTTCATTTGAAGAATCCATTACTTGATTACTTGGTTTATCTATCAAACGAACAAATTCATCATATACTTTATTCACTAAACCAGTACCTAAAATCACTTGATATTGACCTGAATTAAAGAAGCTGCCTTTTACTTTGTCAATAGCTTCTACGCCTTTCATATCAATTTTATCCTTATCATTAGTACTAATTCGAAGTCTTGTCGCACAGTGCGTTACAGATTGAACATTTTTAGTGCCACCAATCAATTCTAATATTTTTTCAGCGATTTCCTTGTTATTCATTCGTTCTCCTCCTCATAAGAATAAAAAGTAATGTTACCACCTTCATTCAAATTTTTATATTCTATTTCACACTTGGGCTTATCACAGAAATACCTCATAGAAAAGACGTACTGTCCACCGTTAACAAAAATTTCTATAGCAGAATTATCACAAAAAATCTGCACCTTCGTTAGTTCTGTTATTTTAAGAGTTTTTATTTCTAATTCCTTAGTGACCCAGTTTATTCGTCCAATCTCAAGGTAGCCATCACGGTATGAAATTGTATTAGAATTTAGTGACAACGAAAAATTTTCTACTGGTTTGTCAAAAGTAATAATTAGTTCAAAAACTTTACTGTTATCAGAAATAATACCGCATTCATTTTTAAATTGTTGTTTTTTCTTTCTCAAAACCTCGTATTCTTTCAAGGGAATTTGGTAAAGATGATCATTTATCCATTTTAGTTCTCTTGGCATGGTTAAACAATGAAGGTAACCTTCTTCGATTGTAGGGCAATTATTTTCTTGATTATCATCCATTCTAGACATCCAACCGACAATAATTCTTCGGCCTTTCTCATCTAAAAAAGATTGAGGAGCGTAAAAATCAAAACCTTCATCTAATAATTTTATTAAGGATGTCTGACTAAATTTTTTTGTTTCGTAGTTCATCTTTCCCACTATATATCCAGCATAGCTTGAAATCGGTTGATCATCTTCTTTATAAGAAGTTCTTTTTTGTGGACATACAGTTAAGATGTCTACTTCTTTGTCTAAAGAGAAATAATCAGGGCATTCACACATTTGATCAAGATTAGGATCTGTATAAAACACCCCTTGATACTTCCAGGATAATAAATCGTAGGATTGAAATAAAGTGATTGCCCCTTTGTTCTCAACAGTTTGAGCGCCAACAATCATCCACCAAATATCATTGTATTTCCAAACTTTTGGATCTCGGTGGTGTTCAGAAAAACCTTCAGGAGTTTTTATAATATTTTCTTGTTTAATAAATGTTTGTCCGTCATTAGATACAACAATTTTTTGGTAACTTCTTCTAGCCCCATTTACCTTAGTATTTCCAGTATAGAAGAGATACATTTCTCCATTTTTCTCAACAGCACTTCCAGAATAGACACCATTTTTATCGTCAGATCTATCTGGCAAAATCGCTGATTGTCTATTTGTCCAATGAACTAAGTCCTTGGATGTAAATAATCCCCATTCTTTATAATCATGATTCAAGTTAAAGCGATTCCATTGGTGAAAAAAATAATATTCCCCTTTGAATTGAATTAATCCATTAGGATCATTTAGTAATCCTTTATCTGGTTCAATATGGAAGTAATTCTTATACTGATTTAACAAATTATTTTATCCTCTCTCATCATATTGAAATTAATGCGTTTTCATACCCTTCATTACTGAAATGATAGCATTTCACTCAACGTTTATAATATGGAAAAATTTAATAGAAACATGGAAATTTCTAATAATATTATTTTTTTAATCATTAGCAGATATAATAAAGATATGAATAATAACTTAAGAGAATATACCGATAGGTTTACTGATTTTACCAAGAAAAGCATTTCAGACTTTATCCTTTATAACTGTGGTCTTGAATATTGTGAACCTGGCTATAGTTATGGACCGAAACGACGAGACTATCACTTTATTCATTTTGTAAAGGAGGGCAAAGGGTTACTGGAAATCGGAAATCAAAAGATTGAAGTCCATGAAAATCAAATTTTTATTGTACCTGCAAATGTCGTTTCTACCTACACAGCAGACCAGTATGAACCTTGGAAATATTCATGGATTGGTTTTATGGGTATCCAGTCTGGAAACTTTGTTCAAACATTGCTTCAGTCCAATAAAGAAAAATTTGTGATGGACTGCCAAGATGCTGATTTCTATGAACGTAGAATCAAAGATATCATTGAATTAAATAGAAATAACTTAGCTTCTTATTTTAGAATTAATGGCATTATGTACGATATTGTGGGAAGTCTATTAACTGAATACCCAATTGAACAAATTATGAATAGTTCTACTTCAATTTCGTTTCAAGCAATGCGTTATATGGATCTTCATTATCATGATGATATTCAAATTTCTGATATTGCTAATTCTATTGGCATTCACCCAAATTATTTGTCTTCTATGTTCAAAAAAGAAATGGGCATTTCTCCCAAAAAATATCTATCGAATTTAAAAATTAACAAAGCAAAAGAGTTGCTTGCTGAAAGCGATAATCCCATTAACATTATTAGCAGCTCAGTTGGGTTTTCTGACGCATTGTCATTTTCTAAATTTTTTAAAAAAGAAATCGGGATTTCTCCCTCCGAATACAGAAAGGAACATTACTTATTGTGAGCCAATTAATTCATTATGATGAAGAAAAGAAAGTATTTCATCTCACTAATACCTATGTTAGTTATATCATGGAAATCGTAGAAGACACCTATTTAATTCATCGCCATTGGGGTAAGAAGCTTACTCATTACAACTTTAGCAATCGTCCGAAGCTGAAAAAAAGGACCTTTGCTGCAACCCCAAATGTTCTTAAGCCAGAACTTTCTCTTGAATTCTTACCTCAGGAAATTTCTCTGCCTCATCAAGGTGATTTCAGAAATTCAGCCGTAAAGATTCAAAACCAAAATGGGCAAAGCATAAGTAGATTTTCTTATGTCGGATATGAAATTCATGATCAAGCTATAGAACTTCAAGATCTTCCTTTTGCAAGAAGCAATGAATCTTTTGGTCAAACATTGATCATTCATTTATATGATAAAATTGCAAAAATCACTCTAGATTTGTTTTATACAATTTTTGAAGATTCACCAATTATCGTACGCTCTACTAAAGTAATCAACGAGAGCACTCAAATTGTGAAAATAGATAAGCTCTTAAGTGCATCACTTGATACCCATTATGATAACCAGCTCCTCACAACATTTTACGGAACGCATCAAAAAGAATTTCAAATGACTAGAAGTGATATTCAACATGGCTTATTTAAAATTGGGAGTACTAGGGGAGCAAGTGGTCCACAATACCCACCCTTTCTTGCGCTATCAAAAGATGCAACAGAGTTTCAAGGAGAAGTTCATGCACTTACCTTGCTTTACAGTGGGAATCATGAAGAAAACATTGAACGAGATCAATATAATAACTTAAGGGTACAAATTGGCATAAATGAAGAAACTTTCTCATGGACTCTAAATCCAAAAGAAGCTATTCAAAGTCCACAAGCATTGCTGGTATATGGTAGCCAAGGGTTTAATAGTAATTCTCAAGCATTTCATACTTTTTTCAATAATCATTTAATTAATCCACTTTGGAAAAAAAGAAAAAGACCTATCGTAATCAATAGCTGGGAAATGACTTACTTTAACGTTTCTGAAAGATTACTATTAGAAATGATTGATTCGGCAAGTTCTTTAGGATTTGAAACTGTCGTTTTGGATGATGGTTGGTTTGGTAAACGCAATAGTAGTAAAACTTCTTTAGGGGATTGGACTATAGATGAGGAGAAGTTTCCTAATGGCATTAAGCCTTTGGTGGATTATGCAAAGGAAAAAAAGATTGGATTTGGAATTTGGTTCGAGCCAGAGATGATTTCACCAAATACCGATCTTATTGCCCAACATCCTGATTGGGTAATGAAAAGCAAAAGCTACGAACCAATTTTAGGTAGAAACCAATTATTTTTAGATTTAACCAATAAAGAAGTACAAGACTTCATTATAAAGACTTTGTCAGATACCATTACTAGTCTTGGCGTGAATTACATTAAATGGGACATGAATCGGCACATGACTGATCCCTTCTCTCCTACTAAAATGGAGAATCATTCAATAGATTTTTCTCATAGATATATGCTCGGACTTTATCATATTGTTAACACTTTAACTTCAAAACATTCTGATGTGCTTTTTGAAAACTGTTCGAGCGGTGGCGGAAGGCTAGACCCTGGCATGCTGTTTTATTTCCCTCAAACCTGGATTAGCGATAATACCGATGCTTTAGATAGACAGCAAATTCAGTATGGTGCTTCTTACATGTTTCCTATTGCTTCTATGACTGGTCATGTTTCTGAAGTTCCCAATCATCAGACAGGTCGCAAAATTGCATTTGAAACAAGAGCTGCTTTAGCTTCTTCAACAAATATGGGTTACGAAATGGATATTATCAATATGTCTGGAAAAGAAAGACAGAAGGTAGCTAATCATTTATCAACGTATAAAAAAGAAAGAGACCTCATTTTTGAAGGGGATTTTTATCGATTAAGTTCTCCAAATGAATCAAATATGTGTGGATGGATGTTTGTAGATGAAAAGAAAAATAATGCAATCATTTACGTATTCCGAAATATCTATGAAGTCTTTGACTTATCCTTGCTTATTCGCATTCCTTATTTAGATACCGAAGCTAATTATCTCGAAATGAATACCAATACTGTTTATAGCGGATCTGAATTATCTGCTTGTGGAATCTCTCTTGAAAATCCACCTGGTGATTTCATCGTTCACAAACTAATTTTAGAAAAAGTAACTGATTAAACATCTACAATAAAGAATAGACATATTTGGGAACTAATCTTATATCCAGGACTGGATTATATATTTAACTATCCATCAGAATAAGTAGAAACTATTAATAAAAAAATATGTTTAATAGACCGAACATTTTTAAAATATTCGGTCTATTAAAGTTAAAAACGAATTCCCAAATACAAGTGTTTTTGGGAACTGATTTTTGTAGAAAGAAAAACAATCAAAAATCCTTATATAATCAACTTACCTAGGATTACCAAAATCAATGTCCATAATCATTACCAAATACCCTTACATTTAAATGCGTAAATGATATAATAAAAAAGAGTTATATTATACAAACTAATCTATGAATTTATTTCAATATATTATATAGAAGGATTAGTGTTAAGGAGTGAAATGATGAAAATTGCTTATGCTAGAGTATCGACAGACAAACAAGAACTTCATCGTCAACTAGATGCTTTAGAAAAAGTTGGTTACGATAAACTTATACAAGAAAAATTTACCGGTACGCAAAAGAAACGCGCTGGACTAGATAGCTTATTTAATACTGTTCGTTCAGGTGATACAGTTATTATTGAATCGATTAGTCGTTTAGGTAGAAAAACGCTAGATATTTTGTCTACGGTTGAAGAACTTAAAGAGCAAGGAGTAGAAGTTATTTCGTTAAAAGAGAATTTAGATACTTCTACTCCAACTGGCCAGGCCATGTTTCAGATGATGGCTGTAATTGCTCAATTGGAACGTGATTTAACGGTACAGCGAGTGAATGAAGGTTTAGCATCAGCTAAAGCACGTGGCGTGAAGCTTGGTAGACCGACAATGGATAAACAAAAAGTAACAGATGCTTTACGCTTATATGATTCAGGACATTATTCGGTTAAAGATATCATCCGAATCACTGGTATCTCTCAAGGATCATTATACCGAAAGATAAAAGAAAGAGATTCCAAACAACTTTCATCTGACATTAAGTACAAAGTAAAAGAAACTGAAGATTAGAGCTATTGAGCTACTATCCTTCAGTTTCTTAACTTGAAATATTTATTTTTAATTAACTAAAATGATTGTAAGTGACTTAATGCTTTTTATCTTGATATTTTTTTAAAGTTTCTCCTGCTTTTGATTTTGCTGGTTTGCTAAGAAAAGACGCTCTACCAAAAGAAATGGATTTTAACCAAATCGATTAATTCTTTATTTCTTCAGTAGCTTCAAGAAGGAACCAAATCCCAGTAAAATCTTTACAGTATCAGACACCGCTAGAAGTATTTCTGAGTTACATTAATAATGTGTGAACTGCCTAACTTAATTTGACAAACAAAGTAATTTATAAAATAGTTACCTCTTTTTCCCACTAAATTTATTTAAAGAGAATATTATGAATATTTTAGGGTTTCTTATTTAGATGATAGGAAGTATTGCAACAATTAGTTTTTAGTTATGAGCTTTGTAAAAAAAGACAAAAGTTTTATGAAGAAAGCAACAATATCTTTTATCGTTGAAACCATTGGACTTTTTTACTTGTTTCCAGCACCAGTTTAGAAAATCCAAAAAAAGAAGTATCTCCTAAAAAAAATTCAGTGGAGCATTCTGAGGCGATTGAAAAACATAAGTTGTTTTAATATCAAATTGGTCTTTTAAATATTTTCCAAGAAAAAGTATCTTATGTTGAATTATTAGCAACTCAAGGCGTTGATTCTTTTTTAACTTTTGCTGAATCTATTTTAGGTAAAGAAAGTAAAAGGATAATAACTTTTCACAATATGGATCAAGGAAAACTAAAACACTCTAAGAACTAATAAATTTAATAGGTTCTTTTTTTAACTTACTATTGCTGGAGAAAGGGTCCACCACAAACCAATTCCGATGCTGCTCAAAAGTAAAGGAACAAAATCTGGATTCGAAAATAAATTCAACATCACTAAAACTCCTTCACTCACTTTTCCGTTTTTTACCACCATTACTTAAATATAAACATAGAGGTATTCCCCATAAAGCACTTTGACTCCTTTATTATTTATTATCTTAAAACTATCTGTTCTGCTCTAATATTTTTTTTAGTTATCAACTCGTTTCTATTTGTCCTTATTTGTTTGACTTTGTTTGTTTTTAATGATACGTTTTACTATGTAGAGTTTTAATTTATTAACCCTTAACTTTAATTGTGAGCGCATTCGAAAAAGACCAGTGTAAAGATTAGAATAAATAAAGCTTCACTAATGGTCTGCTTATATTGATCTTAGACTGTTATCCTAGTAGGTTATTTTTAAAAAATCTATCAGTATTTTAAACTAAACGAGGAGGACTTTAAGTGATTACTATTGAAAATGATTATTTATCCATTGCTATCAAAGAAAAAGGAGCAGAGTTGGCAAAAGTTTACAATAAAGTAGACACTTTTAACTACTTATGGACCGGAGATAGCCAATACTGGGGAAGACATGCTCCTGTGTTGTTTCCAATTATAGGTAAGCTGAACCAAGACACGTATACTATCGGTCAAAAAGAATACACAATGAGTCAACACGGTTTTGCTAGAGACTTTGATTTCGAATTGATCAGCAAAAGCGACGATCATGCGCTATTTTGTCTATCAGATAATGAGCAAACTCAAAAAATGTATCCTTTTAAATTTAAATTGGAAATCAATTATGTATTAGAAGGGAAAAAGCTTTCTGTTCAATACACTGTTGAAAACCTTAGTGAGACAAACAAATTGCCTTTCGCTTTAGGTGCTCACCCAGGGTTTAATGTTCCTTTAAATGATGAAGGTGGCTTTTCTGATTATAACTTATCCTTTGAACCTGATTTAAAAAACCCAGTCCAAGTCTTAGAAATTGATGATGGTCCTTTCCCATTTATTACAGGAAATAATAAAAATTTGACCTTAGTAAAAGATAACGTCCTCAATTTAGAGTACACAACTTTCGACAATGGACTGCTAATTATTGATGAAGCAATCAAGACTGTTACCTTATCTAGCAAACTTTCTAAAAGCAGTATTACATTAGAAGTAAGTGACTTTCCTTATTTAACGTTATGGACACTTGAAAATAAACAAGCTCCATTTTTATGCATTGAACCTTTTTATGGATTACCTGATAAAGTAGGTAAAATGGGCAATTTGTATGATAAAAAAGGCAACTGTATTTTAGCTCCTTTGGATACTAAAGAAATGCAGTTTTCAATGATCTTTGAGTAGAATATTTTATCTATTCAAATAGTTATTTTAGAACAAATTTTAAAATAAAAACCATTACTCACTTCATTTTAAATTCATTATTAAATAGGGTTAAGTACTATTAATTCTCCGATTAAACCAACTTTAATACCATCTGCTATTTTATCTGTTCTTGTTTCATGTACGAATTGAAATTTATTTTTTTTAACGATTGCTTTATTTTTACTTTCAAAATTATCTTCAAGTGGTTCATTTGACCCTTTTATTAAGATGACAATTACTTTAAAACCAGTATCATCTACAATACAAGGGCTATAATGAAGCGTTGCACTGTACATTTCAATGATTGTACCTGCTGGGACAAAAAAGATTTTCGCATCCTCTTGTGCGTTAAAAATACCATCTGTTACTTGCTCTCTTTTCCCTAAAACCATCAGTACATCCGTTAGCACAATATTTACCTCGCTTCCTTGATGGTATTCATATGCTGAAAAAGATGCATTATTGCCTACACATTCGCCAGCTTGTACTGGGAGTCCCGCATAAACATCTGATTCAATTTCTTTAATAATCTTGAATTCATCTAAAACATTATTAAATGGAGAGTAGCTATTTCCTTCTTTAGGAATGGCAATATTTTTTTCTGTGTACTCTTTGATTTCGGTTAGGTCATAGCCTTCAAGAATGTTGCCGTAAGCTTTAAAATCTAAACTTGTTACATCTAGTATCTTATATTTTTTATTTTTTTTACAAATAGCCTTTAATTTATCCAATTTTTTCATCCTTTTTAAAAAAATATCTTTAAGAGATAGCCAGACCAAAACGGTCACTTAATCTCTTAAAGTCTATTTAATCTATTTTATTTTATCAAAATATGGAACAGCTGTTTCTTTTAGTACAGCATTTAATTCTTCAATGTTTTTCTTACCGACTGTATTCATCCACTCTTTACCAGCTTCTTCGCCATCTTTAGCAAACACTTCAATACCATTAGCCCAAGTTGCACGGCCACATAAAACTCCGTTGAATTGAGAACCTGCTGCATGCGCAAATTTCAATGTATCTTGGAACATTTTAGCTGATACTCCAGCACTTAAGAAGATAAATGGTAAGTCTGTTGCTTCACTTTGTTCAACAAAATATTTTGTTGCTTCTTCTTTCGTATAAACAGGCGTGTTGTCTCCATTGTATCCTTCAACATAAGCCATATTTACTGGTACTTCTACTTTTAATACATCTACTTTGTATTGTGGTTTAGAGAACTCTTTCATCATTTCGTTTACTTTGTGAGGTTTTACTTTTGCATATTCTGGACTCTTAGCATCGTCATTTTTTGCATCATAAGACACTAATTCTAAGAAAAATGGAATATCTTCTGCAGCACATTCTGATCCAAGTCTTTCCATGTAGACATGTTTGTAATCGTTGATTTTTTGATCTTCGTCCACGTCATAATACAAGAGGAATTTAATGGCATCTGCTCCAGCTTCTTTCAAGCGGTAAACAGACCATTCTTCTAATAAATCTGGTAAACGACCTGGTTCAGTAGCATCGTAACCAGTTTTTTCATAAGCTACTAATAAACCTGTTCCATCAGCACGTAATTTAGCTGCTGGTAAACCGTATTCTGGGTCTAATAAAATAGAAGTAGAATAAGGTGTCAACTCTGAAGAAATAACTTTTTTGAATTCAACGATATCTTCTTCGTTAGCTGGCTTGTTTGCTGCTGCAGCCAACATTTTTTTAAGTGAACCACGTTGATCAATTGCTAATGCTGCGATTACGCCTCTTTCGTTTGATAATGCTTTTAGACTTGCTAATTTATTTGGTGTCATTACTCTCATCCATCCTTTTAGTTTAGTTTTTTTAATGTAACTTTTTTATAATACTCATTAAACAAATCGTTGTTAATAAATCCAGTTTTTTTCTCCATAGTATTTAACATCCCTGTTGTCATACCGGTTTTCATGACCTCAACATTGTCAGCGCCAGTTGCAATTGCACTAGCTAGCCCGGCAACCGTTGAATCACCTGATCCAACAGGATTCACGACGTCTATTTTAGGAATGGTTAAGCGGAAAAATTCTGTGTTGTGTTTCACTAGTGCACCGTCTGCTCCTAAAGAGATAACAACCCATTCTACACCTTCAAATAATGGATTTGTTGCTAAAACTTCTTGCAATTCAACGAAATCATTGATTGGTTTTGCAATTAATTGAGCAATTTCTTCTTGATTTGGTTTAATCAAGAAAGGTTTATGTTTTCTTGACAAACTAACTTTCAACGGTTCACCAGAACTATCTAGTAAAACTGGTATTTCTTTAATTGAAGCAATCTCAATCATTTTTGCATATAACTCCATACTTAGCCCTTTAGGTAAGCTTCCAGATATCGTTACAACAGATATACCATCTAAGCTATTCTTAAAATGCTTTAAATAGTTTGCTTCATCTTTGTCCGTTAATAAAGGTCCTGTTTCTAATAGTTCTGTTTGTTGCATATCATCATGTAAAATAGCGATACAATTACGCGATTCTTGATCAATTGGCATGAAGTTATGTTTTATATTGGTTTCATCTAGCTTTTTTTGGATAAACTGACCAATTGTTCCTCCCAAAACACCAGATGCAACCACTGGAGAATTCAGTTGGTGCAGCACACGCGCGACGTTCAACCCTTTTCCACCAGCCGTTTTAGTTACTTCTGTTACTCTATTAACACTATTTAACTGCAGTCTTTCTAGTGGATAAGAAATATCTACAGATGGGTTCATCGTAACTGCTAAAATTGATTTAGCCATGATCACAGCTCCTTTTTAATTAATCGTGGTAATAGCCTTCATCCCATAAATCTAATTCTTTTTTAAAGAAATCCGGATTGTTGTTTTGATCTGCATTTTTTGGTGCAAGGTTGTCAATTTTTTCAATCAATTTTTTATTTTCAGCTGTTTCTTTGTATTCAGCATTTAAAAATACGGATACGATATCTTCTGCTAAAAATTTACCGACTGTTGTTCCACCAAAACCAATAACGTTTGCATTTAATTCTTCTGTTACGTATTTAGTGATAGCAGCATTGCTTACTAATGCAGCACGAACACCTTCATTTTTGTTCGCAGCTACTGTGATACCTACACCTGTTCCACATAAAACGATGCCTCTATCAGCTGTTTTATTGCTTACTAATTCTCCAACTTTTTTACCATATATTGGGTAATGGGTGCGACTTGTGTCGTAAGCTCCTACATCAATAACTTCGTGTCCTTGTTCTTTTAAGAAATTTGAAATATCAATTTTCACATCTGTTACAATATGATCGTTTCCGATAGCAATAATCATTTTATAATTCCTCCTAGTTTGTTTACGTTTAGACGTTTTTTAAATCATTTTTTCCAGCATATCTACACGAACTTGGTGACGTCCGCCTGCATACTCGATTTCTAAATAAGAGTCTACGATACTTTTTGCTAATGACGGTCCAACGATACCCGCTCCGATTGCGATAGCTTTTGCTCCGTTGTGCTCTGTTGTCATATGAGCTGTTCTTTCTTCTGTAACATTCGCTGTAATCATACCTTTAATCTTATTGCTTGCCATAAATGAACCTGCGCCGAATTCATCAAACATAATTCCGCGGTCTGCTTGTCCTTCCAAAACTGCTGCAGAAACTAATTTTGACGATTCAATAAAATCCTCAGCTGCTTCTTCTGTTGTATCAATAACAGTGTACTTTTGTTCTTTTAAGTAATTTTTGATAACTTCTTTTAATTCAAATCCTTTTTTATCTGAACCCAATGCAATTTTCATTTTTATAATCTCCTTTAATTTTTATTTCTTTTTATTCCCTGTTAATTTAACTTTGGTAAATTGTTGATAATGTGACAATGTCTCATTCGTTAATTGACGGTTTGTAATGAGATAATCAATATCATACAGACTATAAAATTGATAAAAATCATCTGTATTTAATTTATGATAGTCGGTTAGAATATATTTTATCTGGGCATTATTCAACGCTTTTTTTTGTGTTTGACCTTCTTCTGTATCAGCCGTCATAACACTTTCATTTCGTATACCATTGACTCCAACAAATGCTCGATTAAATTTTAATTTTTCGATTGTTCCATTCGTCAGTTCTCCGACAAATGCTCCAGAGCGTTCGCGAAACATACCACCTGTTAAAACAATTTCAATTTGCGGACATTCTGTTTTGAATTTTTCAAACACAGGTAGACTATTTGTTACGACTCTTAAGTAATCTACTTGAATATAACTTGCCAAAAATTCTAACGTTGTACCAGGACCAATGAAAATAGTTTCGCCCTCTTGGATTTCTGTAGCTGCGATTTGAGCAATTTCTCGCTTTTCTTCTATATGAAGTTCACGTTTCTCAATATGAGATGCTTCATAGAGGATATTACTTTTAACACTTTGAGCACCACCGTGAAGACGAATTATTTTCCCACTTCTGGCTAACTCATCTAGATCTCTTCGAACCGTCATATCCGAAACATTTAATCGTTTTATTAAGTCAGCCGTTTTTATAGTACCACTCTTATTCACTTCATCTAAAATGGTTAGTAATCTATCCCTTTTCATTAACTTATCCTTTCTTAAATAAATATACTTTTTTTAAAAAAAAATCGAATAATTTATTTATCTATCTCATAATAAACATAATCTAACATTATTGCAACCAAATGTAAACATTTTTAAAAAACCGACTTTTTTTATTTACTGATAATCAAAAAAACGTCTATATAGAGGGTTTTATAATAAAAAAATTTAAACACTATTATTTTTATTATTATAATAAAAATTTAATCTTGAATTATTTCAGTTTTAATTTAAAAAAAACCAAAAAGAAAGCGTTGACTTTTGCTTTTTGTAAGTTATACTAGGGATTGTAAAACAAAAACAAACATTATTATTCATTAACAAACAGGAGGTTGTTACTAAAAGAATAGTCATCTAAATTAAACAAATAAAATTTTAGCTCTTATTTATTTTATTTTAGATATATAAATATAAAATAACTAGACATTAATATAATGTCTCAAAGGAGAATTACATTGAATAGAGAAGAAGCAAATATGATTGGTTTTGAAATTGTAGCATATGCTGGTGAAGCAAGGTCAAAATTACTAGATGCCATGAACCTCGCTAAACAAGGTATGTATGACGAAGCTAATCAATTAGTAGAAGAAGCAAATGAAAGTATCAAAGAAGCGCACAACACACAAACAACAATGCTAGCTCAAGAAGCTTCAGGAGAAAGTGTCGAGGTTGGATTTATTATGGTGCATGGACAAGATCATCTTATGACTACTCTTCTCTTACGAGATTTAGTTCATCATATAATTGAGCTTTATAAAAAATAATGAAAGGATGTTTTAAATGGATAAGTTAATTGCACAGATAGAAAAAATGAAACCTTTTTTTGAAAAAGTTTCTAGGAATATTTACTTGCGGTCGGTTAGAGATGGCTTTATTGCTGCTATGCCAGTAGTCTTATTTTCAAGTGTTTTTATGTTAATTGCCTATGTTCCAAACATTTTTGGATTCTTTTGGAGTGAAAACATCGAAGCTCTTATCGTAAAGCCGTATGATTATTCAATGGGGATACTCGGTTTATTAGTGGCCGGAACAACTGCAAAGTCATTAACAGATTCTTTCAACAGGAACTTACCTAAGAATAATCAAATAAATAATATTTCCACAATGCTAGCTGCTATAGTTGGATTTTTATTACTTTCTTCAGATCCAATCGAAGGTGGATTTGCTAGCGGTTATTTAGGTACTACTGGTCTATTGTCCGCATTCCTATCCGCTTTTATTGTAGTAAATATTTATAATCTTTTTATAAAAAATAATATTACTATAAAAATGCCTGAAGAAGTTCCACCCAATATTTCTCAAACGTTTAAAGATCTACTTCCATTCGCTGCTTCTTCCTTATTATTGTTAGCCGTAGATATTATTATAAGAAGTATTGTCGGAATAAATTTTGCTCAAGCTGTTATTCAAATGTTTCAGCCTCTATTTACAGCCGCAGATGGTTACTTAGGATTAGCCCTAATTTACGGAGCAATGTCATTTTTCTGGTTTATTGGAATTCACGGTCCTTCTATTGTAGAACCAGCAATTTCAGCTATTATTTACCTGAATCTAGATGCCAATTTAAGATTGTATCAAGCTGGCGAACATGCTTCTCATGTTTTAACACCTGGTGCTCAGCACTTTGTTGCTACTTTAGGAGGTACTGGTGCGACACTTGTTGTTCCTTTTATGTTTATGATATTAGGTAAGTCAAAACAAAATAAAGCAATTGGAAAAGCTTCGTTTGTTCCAACATCTTTTGGAGTTAACGAACCAATCCTTTTTGGAGCACCTATAGTTCTCAACCCAATATTCTTCGTTCCCTTCATGTTAGCTCCAATAGCGAACATTTGGCTATTTAAAGGTTTCATAGACCTTCTTAACATGAATAGTTTTCTGTACTTCTTGCCATGGACTACTCCAGGTCCAGTTGGTTTGGTTCTAGGTACAGGTTTTGCTCCTTTAGCTTTTCTTCTAGCTATTATACTTTTAGTAATGGATGTATTGATTTATTATCCTTTCTTTAAGGTTTATGATAAGCAAATGGTTGAAAAAGAAAATAAATTAGTAACAGATACAGGTGAATCTCAAAATGAAAATACTCCTACAAAGAGCATTGATGATTTAGTTTATGCTATGAATGAGAATGAAGATAGTAAAGAAAAAAACGTCTTAGTATTGTGCGCTGGTGGTGGAACTAGTGGTCTGTTAGCAAATGCGCTTGCCAAAGGTGCAAAAGAATACAATATTCCAATAAATTCTGCTGCAGGTTCTTATGGTGCACATCATGATATGATGAAAGACTTCGACTTAATTATTTTAGCTCCCCAAGTTGCTTCTAATTATGAAGATATAAAAAAAGATACCGATAGACTAGGTATTGAATTAGTTAAAACCCAGGGTAAAGAGTATATTTCCCTTACAAGAGATCCTAAAGGGGCTTTAAACTTTGTAATGAATATATTAAACACTAGTAATAAAGAAATAGATGTAAAAAATATTGAAGGAGGAATATAATGTTGAAATTACCTGAAGACTTTATTTTTGGTGGTGCTACAGCTGCTTATCAAGCAGAAGGTGCGACTCACACGGATGGTAAAGGCCCAGTTGCATGGGATAAGTATCTTGAAGACAATTATTGGTACACAGCAGAGCCTGCAAGTGATTTTTACCATAAATATCCTGTTGATTTAGAATTAGCTGAAAAATATGGCGTTAATGGTATTCGTATTTCAATTGCCTGGTCTCGTATTTTCCCAACTGGCTATGGCGAAGTAAATGAAAAAGGTGTTGAATTCTACCATAATCTTTTTGCCGAGTGCCACAAACGTCATGTTGAGCCATTCGTGACTTTGCACCACTTTGACACACCAGAAGTTCTTCACTCAGATGGAGATTTCTTAAACCGCGAAAATATAGAACACTTTGTAGATTATGCCGCTTTCTGTTTTGAAGAGTTCCCAGAAGTAAACTACTGGACAACTTTCAATGAAATTGGCCCAATTGGAGATGGTCAATACTTGGTTGGTAAATTCCCTCCAGGCATTCAATATGATCTTGCCAAAGTCTTCCAATCACACCACAATATGATGGTTACTCATGCACGTGCTGTGAAATTGTATAAAGATAAAGGTTATAAAGGCGAAATTGGTGTAGTACATGCGTTGCCAACCAAATACCCTTATGATCCAGAAAATCCAGCAGATGTTCGTGCCGCTGAGTTAGAAGATATCATCCATAACAAATTTATCTTGGATGCAACCTACCTTGGACACTATTCAGATAAAACGATGGAAGGGGTCAACCACATCCTAGCTGAAAATGGTGGAGAACTTGATCTTCGTGATGAAGACTTCCAAGCACTTGAAGCAGCTAAAGATTTGAACGATTTCCTTGGTATCAATTACTACATGAGTGATTGGATGCAAGCCTTTGATGGTGAGACTGAAATCATTCACAATGGTAAGGGTGAAAAAGGAAGTTCTAAGTACCAGATTAAAGGTGTTGGTCGCCGAATCGCACCAGATTATGTGCCTAGAACGGATTGGGACTGGATTATTTATCCTGAAGGCTTGTATGACCAAATCATGCGAGTGAAAAATGATTATCCAAACTACAAGAAGATTTACATCACTGAAAACGGTCTTGGATACAAAGATGAGTTTGTAGATAATACCGTTTATGATGATGGTCGTATTGATTACGTGAAGAAACACTTGGAAGTTTTATCAGACGCAATTGCGGATGGTGCAAATGTTAAAGGTTACTTCATCTGGTCACTTATGGATGTCTTCTCATGGTCAAACGGATACGAAAAACGTTATGGACTATTCTATGTAGACTTTGACACGCAAGAACGCTATCCTAAAAAGAGTGCCTATTGGTTTAAAGAGTTAGCTAAAACTAAAGAAATAAAATAAGTTTCAGTTATGAATAAAATATTTTTTTAAAAAAAGTGTTTAACAGTTAGTATATACCAACTGTTAAACACTTTTTTTTGTTTTGTCTAATTAAATGAATTGTATACTCAATTCAGAAATAAAATAATTGGTGGATTATATAATGAAGTTAGCCACCGCTAACTAAAAAACGCCATGTGAATTTCATGTTATATTGAAGTTACCACTAACTCTCAATAGACAAGGATGAATTCACATGACGCAAACTAAGAATAACATAGATTCACGTAAGGGAAAACACCTTTCTTATGCGGAACGCTGCCAAATAGAGGTTCTAAAAAAAGAAGGCTATTCAAACCGACAGATTTCTGGAGTTATTGAGCGAGCTCCACAAACCATCCATAATGAAATCAAAAGAGGGACAGTTACACAATTAAAACGCCAAAATCAAAATGGCAAAGTGTATGACTATTATGACTCTGTTTATAGCGCTGACGCAGGACAATCTCACTACGATAAAGAGCGTCTGAACTCTGGTAGACGGCCCAAATGGGCCGATACAGATGCTTTTACTAACTGGGCTGATGACAAGATGATCCATGAAAAGTGGTCCCCAGATGTTGTAATTGGTTTTGCCTTAAATCAGGGATTGTTCAATCCTTCAATCATTCCTTGCACCACCACTCTTTATCAGTGGATTGATCGAGGCATCATGAAAACAACGAACTTAGACTTGCTCGAAAAGCTGTCTCGCAAAATAAAAAAACAGAATCATAAATCGAATCTTAACAAGCGCATATTAGGAAAATCCATAGACGAGCGTCCAGAAATCATCGGAACTCGAGAAACATTCGGCCATTGGGAAATCGATACTGTTGTAGGAAACAAGGTGAAATCAGATGCCGTTTTACTGACGTTAGCCGAAAGGCAAACACGTTTTGAAGTCACCTTAAAATTGAATGGAAAAGACGCTCATTCAGTTGACCAGGCAGTTCATGTATTGCGAGAGCGTGCTGGTGAACACTTTAGCTGCCTGTTTAAAACGGTAACCTCCGACAATGGATCAGAATTCACAGGACTGCACGAAGCCTTGCAAGATGTAGTGGATGTCTATTTTAGTCATCCTTATACTTCATGGGAACGCGGGACAAGCGAGAACCAGCATAAATTGATTCGCCGTTTCCTTCCCAAAGGGAAGCCGATGACTGATGTGAACGAAGCTCAATGCTTACGAATTCAACAATGGATGAATGACTATCCTAGAAGAATCTTAGATTATCAAACACCACATGACTGTTTCGTGAAAGCATTCCAACAAGAACGTATGGCCACTTGATTCGTGAATTTTTGACAAACAGGACTCATTACAGTTCGATAGCTAGATATTAAAACGTAAAACAGAGTAACTACAAGTGGCTAACTTAAACTTGAAATTTACGAAATAAAATAATTGTAATTTTGAAGGGAGTAGGAGATAAAATGTTTTCGGAATTTTCTAATATCCTTTGTAGGTTTCGCTCTTGTTTTAATAGATATGTTCAATAAAAATGTTTCGCGTTCGCTTAAAATAGTTATTATGTCTTTTATTCTTGGTATCATGTTTATATCATGTTTATATTAATTTCACTAATTCTTTTATTACGAGGGAGCTCAGAAATTTTAATTGGTAATTTAATGGAGAAAAATGTTGATTTAGAAATCTACTGATCTCATGTGGGTTTACAAGTAGTATATGACATATTAAATCTGTAATAATTTTGTTCTTTTTATTCTCCAATCATGCCATCTCCATCGTTATCACGCATATAGATATAAAGCCAATGGTCTTTTGTAATGGGCATGGAGAAGCCAGCATCTTTTGCTTCTTTAATTGTTACCATTCCGTTATTATTTGTATCGACTGAAGAAATATCTTCACTAGGTTTTTCTGGTTCTACAATAGAACTTTCTGGTGAGGGTTCACTTTCAGTTGACTCACTTGTTGTTAACCCTTGTTCTTTATTATATTCATCAGGATTTCCGTTCACGAATTCATCAACAATATCATTTCCAAGAATCGTATACGTATACCTATACTTGCTTGGAATTTGTGTTTCAGTGTCAGGATAAGTGATAATGGCTTCGAAGTTCGTTGCTCCGCCTGCTTGACGAATATTTCGTTCCATATAGGCTTGATCACCATGTCGATTGAGTACACTATCTTGCGGAGTAATATTGTAGGCGTTAGATACTCCACCTAAAGAATCTGCAATCACATGTCCTTCATCAAGGTTTGAATTTTCAACACCTGAAACTTTCGCTTCATCATGGTAATATCTGCCATTCGATTTAATGGGTTCCGTTGTATCATCTTGAAGGACAATAGCGTCTGCTGTTACACGAACAAGTTGTCCATATTCATTGGTAAATCCCCAATACTCTCGATCATCAAAACCAATATTAACACGTACATTTGGTTCTCTATGCCCTGATAAGTCGCCACCGTCAACACTAATCGTTTTGTAGCCATCTATCGGTTCCTCTGATGCTACTTCTTCAATCTGGCTTTCCTTAACGGATTGTTCTTTTGTACCTTCGGTTTGACTGGAAGAAGCTGCTTCAGAACTGCTCTCTTTTTTTACTTCTGTACTCTCACTCGTTTGAATACTCTTTGCTGTTGTTTCTGTACCTAAATAACTTTCTGTTGCTCCACTCTCATCTGCTGAAGGACTACAAGCCCCTAGCAAAAGAGAAGTAGCAATCAAAAAGGAAAGCATGTGTTTTTTGACGATCATTTCATTGCTCCTAAACTTTGTATATTTTTCATTTTTAAACGCTCGTTAATTAACGAACGTTTATTTTATTCATTTTTTTATAGGTTTACGTCGTTAAACTAAGGTTTGCGTAAAGGTAAAATCGTTTCGTTAATCATATCTGCAACAGCGTTCTTTATTTCTCTCCAATACGTTAACCGTTTTACAGGATTTTCTGTCGTAGCTTTATATGCCTCATAATCACTTGTTCGTTTTAATTCGGATTCCCCGTTTTGTCTTTCTTTTTTAGGGTTGTAATGATTGACATAAAAAGTTAAGACGCTCTCTTTCATCGCCCATTCTTTTGAAAGACGATTTACTTGGTAAGCGATCGCTTCTTGAATCATTTCTTCCAATAGACTAGAGACTTGCTTGCCACGGTACTGTTCTGGTTCTTCTTGAATATCTTTCCATAATTGTTCCATTAACTCTGCAAGTTTTGGATTCGTTCGTTTCAAATCGTTGATATAGCTATCAATTTCTTCTGAATCAGACTCTAGTTCAGAGCTCATTTCAGATTCTATATAGGTTGGAACCAATGCTTGAATCAGTTGTAAAATATACTCGTAATTGATATCTTCTGTCTTAACAGACTCTAGCTCATATTCCATATCCATATCTATTGGCTCGTCTATTTCTTCAGGATCTGGTTTTATTTCTTCTAGGACATTTTCATACTTTCCATGGTAATGTTCTATTTCTTCTACAGTGACATGATACTCTTTTTCTAGTTCTGCTTCTTCATATTCCGTATACACTTGAATGGCCGCAAAAGCTTTGTCTACTTCTTGAAACGCTTTTGCATACTTTTTCTTTTGTCCTAAACTTAATGCATCAACAGATTCTGGTGAAGAAGCAATTTTTCTTAAGCCCGCTAAAGCATCTTTAAAGGCCTGATGGGCTTCTTCAAAGACCGGTGCTAATAACTCGTTCTCTCCCCCATTTGAATACAACACGAGAGCATCCTTTACTTTTTGCGTATATAAAGCAGGCGTTTGGAACGTAACGACTTGTCCAAAGTGTTTAGAACGATCAAATAACCGATTGGTTCGTGAAAAAGCTTGAATCAAGTCATGTGGCTGCATCGGTGCTCGATCGATAAAGAGTGTTGATAAGCAAGGGGCATCAAAGCCCGTTAACAAACGATCCACTACAATCACTAAATCCAATTGTTCTTTTCTAAATAAGTATTTTTCTTGTTTTCGTGCTAAGCGATCATTAACGTTTTTATTGTACGCCCGCATGGTCTCGATAGAAAAGTAGGTATCAAACATCTCATTATAGTCATTAATCGCTTCTGTCATCTTCTCTTGATTGGTAACAGAAGTCGATTCATTTTCTGAAATCGAATAAGTAATGGCCACTCTTGGAAAAGTGGGCAAAACACTTTTGGTTTTGTCATGAATCGTTACTGGTGTTTCTTCAGCAACCACTTTTTTAAATAAGTCGTAGTAACGTTGGGCTTGTGCAATAGAAGATGTCGTTAACACAGCATTGTACGTTTTACCTGGACCATTTTGAAAGCCTAATTTTCGTCGAGATTTGTTTACAATTGAATGAATGACTTCTAACATATGCTTTTCGTCTTCATAAACGGATTTTGGAATCATGCGTTCCTTTTCTTGTTCAGACAAACTTGCTAGGTCTATACTTGGATCTAGTTTTAAAACCAAGTCGTCTAATTCATCATCCGAAAAAGTGCTCTTGTATTCAATTTGAAAGCCTAAGACCGCTTTATCGTGAATCGCTTCCTTAACGGTGTATTCATGTAGGCGGCTGCCGTATTGTTCTTCTGTCGTTCGTGCTAAGTTTCCTAAAGCTTGTTTAGCATTTTCAGCAAAAATAGGCGTACCGGTAAACCCATACCAAAGAGACTGATAGAAAAATTTCTCGATCTCTTTTTTCTTTTGAGGAGAGACTGCCCGGTGGCATTCATCGACTACAAAAGCGACATGCAAGTGTTTCAATTTTTTATACCGCGGAGTCGATTCCTTTCCTTCAAAACGCTTCATTACATGGTTTAATTTTTGAATTGTCGTCACAATGACTGAACGATCAGCTGAGAGTAATTTTTTAATCAAATCGCTGACATTATCCGTCTCATCGATTTGGACCACATCATTTTCTGCATAAGAAGTAAAGGATGAAGTGGTTTGTTGGTCTAAATCAACACGGTCAACGATAAAAATAGTTTTATCTAATGAGGGAATTTGCAACAAGTTACGAGCTGCTTTGTAAGACGTCAACGTCTTACCTGAACCTGTTGTATGCCAGACATACCCTGATTCTTGTCGTTTTGAGGCTTGTTTAATGGCTTCAATAGCATGTATTTGATACGGTCTTAATAAAATTAATGCTTTTTTATCGCTATCGATAACCGTGTATTGAGTTACCATCTTATGGGCTTGTGGAATCGATAAAACGTGTTCAGCAAAGTCTAAATAACTCGTAACGGGATCATTTTTTGAATCCACCCAAGTCGATAAAAATTGCTCATTTAATTTTGTGTCTTGTGCAGCAGCTATGTAGCGTGTATCGCTGCCATTCGACACAATAAACATTTGAAGGGCTGAAAAAATTCCGTTAAACTTGCCTTGTATTAAGTATTTTTTAATCTGTCTAAAAGCATCCATATAAGAATGGGCTCTATTTTTTAATTCAATATGAATCAGTGGCAAACCATTGATCAACAAAGTGACGTCAAAACGTCGATTTCGATCGTCTGTGCTTTGTTTAAAACTCTGAAATTGATTAATCACTTCGTAAGAAGACATTCCACCCGCTATATCTGCTCGGTTCAATACTTTCAAACGAACCGTTCCAAGAGACGCATCTTCGCGTTGGACTTGCACTTTCGCAACGCCATTTTCACCAGCCAGCCATTTAGCTGCGTCATAGAAGTTCGCAAAGGTTAATTGGTTTTGAACCTGACGGAATTCTTGTTCCGTCAGGTTCACTTCATTTAACACGTCTTTATTGTTTCGTTCTAGCTTTTCTCTAAGATTTCTCCATAATTTTTCTTCTGTGTTTAAGTCTTTCCGATAGGTCCATTGCGAATCTCCACTAATCAATTGGTTAATGAGATTTTGTTCCAACTCTGATTCAGAAGTAAACGTGATTGCCATCCACTCGCCTCATTTCCTTAATCTTAAACAAACATTTTTTGTAGCATAGCTTTTTTAAAATTTTGATAGGTTTTTAATTTTTGTTCATGAAGTTCAATGGTTTCATCTAGTTGTTTAAGAAATTTACCTATCTTAGCCTGTTCCATGCTATTATCAGGATAAAATACATCTTTACTCTTTAATATTTTAAAATGCCGTTTATACCCCTCACTCTCTGGGTTGTTAATTTCAAGCAGATAATAAGTAAAGAAGCCGTTGAAACTATCAATACTGATAATTTTTAGTCCGTCAGTTGAAACAAGAAAAGGACTTGTAGGTTTATATAGCGAAAGTGTATGATCTCCAAATAAAGTAACATCTTCAAACCCTATAAATGGTGCATCATTAGAGTAACCTACGATTGAATTATTTCCTTGCTGAATAATAGGATACTTTCCGTTTTCTATTGGTTCAGAGATATATTTCTTAAAACTATGAGATACAATTATCTTTCCTAGCCTTTCTTTTTTCCAATCATCAGTAAATCCAGCAAACCTAACTCTTGGAACACTTTCTCCTTTTTGTGGAAACATCTTTTGCAGCATAGCTTTTTTCAGTTGCTCATAGTTGTTAAGAAGTTGTTGCTGAAGAGTGATAGTGTCGTCTAATTCTTTGAAGAAACTTCCGGTTTTTTCTTGTTCAAACTTGGTGGGAAAATTAAATTCCATTTTTTTAAAATTCCCTGTTGTAATTTGGTTTATCGTTGCACCAAGGTTTTTATGAATCTCAATCTCAAATTGTCTCGTATCTAGTAGAGCATTTATAAACGATGAAGTCTCTGAATGAATACCTGTCATAAAAGCACCTATAACCGTGTTTTCCATTGGTTTTTTAATAGCTGCATGCTTACCAATCAATGATCTAGAACCGTTTCGAACTACAATAACAATATCTCCAACTTGAACGTTAGTACTATTTACTGCTTCATGCTCTACATATACATTATCTGCTTCTACAATTTCGCCGTTTTGTACATTTGATGAACGAAGTACAAAAGTGCCACCTTCTTTAACAATATTATCAGGTGAGTAGGTTAGCCCTGAAAAAAAATCTACTTCATCTACTAACCTTCGTTGTGCCCAACCATCGGTGAATCCATGGAAGCGAATATTCGGTATAAATTGTTTTTTATTCATTTTTATCACCATCATTCATCAACTGTGAAATAAAGGCTTGCAACTCTTTATCAGCTTCCTCTGTTGTTCCGTGCAATTCATTCAACATATCGAACAATTCGTTTTCCGCATGAGTGAGATCTTTTTTTGTTTGTTGAATTTTTGTAGAAATGATTTCTAATGGAATGTCTTCCTCTTCTTCAAAGGTATCTACGTAACGAGGGATATTTAAGTTATAATCATTTTCTACAATCTCTTCAAATTCTGCTACATAAGCATACTTCTCTTTATTTTCTTTTTTAGCATAGGCTTCTAAAATGTCATCAATGTGTTCATCCGTTAACGTATTTTGATTCTTCGCTTTTTCAAATCCTTGAGAAGCGTCAATAAATAAAACATCTTTAGTTGGACGGTCTTTCTTCAAGATAATAACGGTCGTCGGAATAGAGGTATTAAAGAAAATATTAGCGGGTAAGCCAATCACTGTGTCGATTGCACCATTCTCTAATAACACTTTACGAATTTTTCCTTCTCCACCACCCCTAAAGAGTACTCCATGTGGCAATACAATCGCCATAACACCAGAATCTTTTAAATGATAATACCCATGTAACAAGAAAGCAAAGTCTGCTTTTGATTTTGGTGCTAAAACGCCATAGGTAGAAAAACGAACGTCTTCTAAGAAACCTTTATCCGCTGACCAATTTGCTGAATAAGGGGGGTTCATAAGGACAGCGTCAAAGTTCGTTGGTTCTTCTGTTGGCCAGTCTTGGTCCAACGTGTCCGCATTACGAAGGTCTTGGTTTGCAGTCGATACACCATGAAGAATCATATTCATTCGTGCTAAGTTGTAGGTTGAGGTATTGAGTTCTTGTCCAAAGTAAGAAATCGTTCCAGGTTCATTCGAATATTTCTTCGCATTCAACAATAGCGAACCCGATCCCATTGTTGGATCATAAACAGAAAATCCTTTTTGATTTTCTTTTCCTTGTAGAACGATTTGAGTCATTAATTTTGCAACAGGTTGAGGCGTGTAAAATTCTCCCGCTTTTTTACCGGATTCAGAAGCAAATTGACCGATTAAATACTCATAAGCGTCCCCTAATACATCTCCTGCATGTCCAGCCATGTTAAGGACTGATAATTCTTTCATAACATCCGCAATCGTTTTATTTTGTTTTTGTGGCGATACACCTAGTTTTTTAGAATACAAATCAATGTCTTCAAAAAGATTTTCAAATATTTCACTAGATTGCTCGATATCACGAAATCCTTGTACTAAATCTTCTAATTGAAAAGAACCGTCATGAATTGCGTTAACTTGTGCTGTAAACGTTAATTGAGGTTCAATAGTATAAGAAAATTCATCTTGTAATTCTTCTAATAGATCTTCTTTAATGTCACTATCTTCACAGGCTTTTACATATAAACTCTGGGCTACTTGTAAATCTTCGGTTTCTTCTTCTAGTAATACGGAAACATAGCGAAGCATGTTATCTGAAAGGTATTTATAAAAAACCAATCCTAATAAATAACTTTTATATTCGTTTGCATCCATTTTTGAACGTAAGATATCCGCTGAATTCCATAGAGCTTGATACAAGGTCGTTGAATTTTTTTCTATTTTTTCTGTCATTATGTGCTCCTCTTTAATCTTTTTATATTATTATCGGTTTCTATAGCCTAATTATTATTAATTACAAAATTTATAATTTATCATATACTGATTCTTTATAGAAATAAGGGCCACTTTTCCCAAGTAATTTATACTTCTTATAGCTATCAGGCCAATTTTCTAAAGCATGCTGCATAATCTTCTTTTCAAAAGGTATAAAGATAGCTAATTTATTTTCTAAAGAAACAGGACAAAGATTATCACTCGATCTGCTCTTATTAAGGTTGACACAGATTATTGGTAGATTTAAACGAATGGCCGTTTCTATTTCCCACTTTACAAATTTTCGTAAATATCTAGTATTACTACCTATTAAAAGAACAAACACCTTAGTATTCATCATCCTTATACTTAGTTGTCGCTTAATAGAAATTTCTTGGCTACTGTCACGTGCAGTATTAAGATCATGAGCATCATAAAAATTAAAAGTAGAATTATCTCTTTGGCGCCAAGCTCTCATTAAATGATAATAGCGTATATCATTATCTCCATCAAACGCTACATATGTTTTATTACGATATGCCATTATTTTTCAATCTCCTTCATTTTAAAAATATTAATTCTACTTATTTTCTCTTTCTGAATAATAATCGATAATTTAGCAGGATGTTTAAATTTATGTTTACTTATTTTAAAGGTCCATAACATGATACTAAGAAGCTCATCATCATTAATGTCTTCAAAACCATTTTTAAAACGAGTTATACCTGAACCAAAAATAGGAACGGAAACATCTTTTTGGGCATAAATCTTATTTATCTCATCCCAAAAATATAATAAAAAATTAAGATATTCATACATCGTTAATTCTGCTTTATTCTTATTAGTGAATCTAGTAAAAGCAGTTAATACATATTCATTTATAACTATGCTACTACCTAGTTTATATTTAATATTATTCCCTTCACGTTCAATATGCTTCTCAATAATATTATCACTAATATTTAAGTCCACATCATTCTTGATTATTCTATTCAATACTTTTGGATTCTGGTATTCTCTCACTACATATTGACCATTTAAAGATTTTTTAGATATAATTCTATCATCAACTTGCGTATCAAAATATTCATTAAAAGGAATAACCTTTAAGCCACTTTGCTCGAACAGATTTCCAGTTCTTATCTCGACTTTAGAACCTTCAATATTTAATTTAATATTAGTTTTTTTATTCGCACAAACCCATATGAAAAAATAAACTACTAAGAGAAACGAAACAAACATAAGAGCTAAACAAACTTTAATGTCTTCAGGAATTTCAAAAAAAATCAATAATAGCGTTAAGATTGTCACTATTATTGAAATAAACTTTCCATATATTTCTCTAATCATTTTATCGAAAATATTAATTTTTATTGTCATTATAAATAAATCTCCCTTTATAACCTATTATCAAAATATAAAATATCTAAGGGATGGGTACTTTTATCAGATAAATTATAATTTAGTAACCACTTTTTAATTTTAGCAGAGTCTAAGTTCTCGAAGATATTAAGTTCTTGCTCAACTCTATATAGTATTTCTAATTTATTTTTACTTTCTTCATTAAAAACCGCTGTCCTTTTTTCAATATTTTCTTTTAAATATGTTATACGAGGATTTTTCTTTTCTATTATAGATGCAATTTTCAATTCGTTATATATCCATGGAGAATTAGTTTTCTGCTTTTTCACTTCATTAATTGCTAATGATTCAGGAGTATTTAAAAATATTAAGCACTCTGTAGAATTAATAATGTCATTCAGGGCTGTTGAAAGCATCATATGTACGTGGCTTGTAGTATAATTACGAATATTATAATCATAGATAGGCTCTCCATATTTGTCTCTACTTGAGATACTATATTTGTTATCAATATCTCTGAGTAAGTCATTAGCGCTACCCCAAATAACCGAGTCTATAAAGGTTATCAATCCAAAATTTTTATTAAGCCAACACGCGAGCCTCTTTGCAGTTCTTGCATCGTTATGTGAATGAGAAATAAAAATATCCGCGTGGTAATTTGGAAATAAGTTGTTTATTAACTTAGATCCATCAATTTTATTGTCAGGAGTTTTAGGTAATAATGTTATGTCTTGCATATTATTTTTAATATTATTTTTCAAAATTTGTGTTTCTTTATCAAAAATATCAATTTCTGAATCAGTAATATCAAAAAAAGACTGATCATCTATCATTGTTAAGTCCAAATTATAACCTTTAAACATTTATTCTATCTCCTTTTAAAAATGTAATAGTAGATTATTCAATTATTTACAAACCCATTTATTACGATAATTTAATTAAAATAGTAATTTTTTTATAATATCTTTTAATTCTTTTTTTATTCTGTAAACTTTGTCTCTTATAACACAGTTTCTTCTGCAATCTTTTTTCTCGGCAATTTCGATTTCTTTTTGCTACTTACGCACTTAATCTATTCTCCTTTATTTTCGACTGTACAAGAGAGTTCTTAAATAATTAAATAATATAACTGTAGTTTGTTCCTAGGCGATTTAATCACTCTACCACTAGTATATCTCTTCCACGCAAAAATAAGAGAGATTTTTTATTTTCTTTAGTTTGTTATGTCTTTTCCGGTACTTTTTTTCTGTATTTTCTATTGATTCAAGTTGCCCGTTTTTTTTTTGATACGTCTTAGATAATCATCCATAAATTTGTGGTTTTATTCCTTATTAAGTAAATAGTATCTCTTTCGTTTATATCTTGTTAATGTGCTCTTACTAATCCCAGTCATTTTCTCTACCTGCGTGTAAGAGTGAGTCTCTAGTAGACTCATTGCCAGATTGATCTGCTGTTGAGAGAACTTTTTAGGACGACCTTCTCGGTATCCAGGTCGTTGCTTGGCTATTTCTTTTCCTTCTTGAGTTCTTTCTACGATTAAGTCTCGTTCAAAATCTGCGAAAGCACTAAAAATAGTAAAAATGAGTCTACCAGTAGATGTATTCTCAATCACACCTAGATTTAATACATTAATTTTAACACCTTTTTCAAAAAGCAATTTAATCGTATTTAGAGCATCTTGAGTACTTCGAGCGAATCGATCGAGTTTTGTCACGACCAGTGTATCTCCAATCTGGATATTCTGAATTAACTTCTGAAATTCCGGACGATCTTTTTTTGTGCCAGTAATTTTTTCAAAATAAATTTTGTCACAATGTTCCTCTTCTAATTGACGCATTTGTCCTTCTAAATCCTGGTGACGAGTACTCACTCTTGCATAACCATATTTCACACTTTTCACCCACTTTTCTGATTTACTTTCGAACATAAGATATGACACCATTGTATGTATTGATTTTACTGGATTAATAATTCATAGTCAATACTCTTAAGTTATGAATATAGAAAACAATAAAGTATATTAATTAGGTACACTTAGATTACAATCATCTATTCAAGACATAAATTACATTCATACAACTTATCAATGAAGTGTAGAAAAGATAAGCTTTATCCAATACATACCTTAAAAAGTAGCTGTTTGGATAATACTCCTATGAAATCTTTTTAAGTCATATAAAGGCCTTAGTCCTTTTTGAAAGACAAAAAAATTTTTAAAAGCTGTGAAATTCAGTAAAGAATATATTTCATTATATAATTATTATTAAAAAAATAAAAAAAGATGACCCTATAATTTATCGGGTTCATCTTCTTTGAACTGTATTGTATCATTTTTTTAATATTCTAGTTTAAAGGTACTAATTTAAAGTATCAATAACCTTGTTTTATTAGTTTAAATTATTTCCTATTTTAATGGCGGAAGCAATATTTTGTGCTGTTTTACTTATATTACACCACTTTACAAGTTATTGAAGGTATCGTTTTTTCTTACACCATTGGTCAAAAGCTCTTAGGATGCCCAATGAATTAATCTTATTTTCGAGAGAAGACACGAAAGTATAGAAAAATACTTCTTCTTGGATCGCTGAACCCAGCAGTTGTTTCTTTACTTGTGTGCTTTCTTTCTTCAAATGGACATACTGACCCTGTTGATAAGGAAGCAGCTGCATACAACTATATACAATTGCCGTAAAGTTGATATAACGTTCGATTCCTACCTTGCTTCTGATTCGGTATTCGCCAAAGGACCAAAATGTTTTTTGTTCATAAAAGATCGTTTCAATCCGCCAGCGAAAGCCGTATAAAGTAAACGGCAGAAGGGCTTGATCGATATCCTCTTTTTCGATGATCTCTTCTTCCCAGGATTCTTCCAAAGCTGCATTCGAGAAGATGTCCTCCGGCATAAGGGTACTGATAAACAAACGATAGGTAGATGGATTGTCTGTGTTACCAGCAGAAACCATTGCATAGACAGGAACTGGAAAGAGATTAGTCATGACCTTTCTCGTTCCAATATAATAATCCCCTAACTGATGGATCAATTGAAAGTCCTCTTGTATCGTCAATGGTTGGCCTTTTTTGGGTGGTCTTCCTCGTTTTCCAGTTGGCTCGGGTGGTAAATCGTACAGCTTTGTATCGACTCTTACATTCGCAACCAATTCTAGTTGTGAATGAGCAGAAACAGCTTTTCGTACAGCGCCTTTTGGGTACCAACTGTCACAAAGCAGAATGACTTGTTTTTCCGAAGGAAATGACGGAAGAGATCGCACGATCATCTCAGCAGCTATATCCAATTTGTTTTCGTCTTTTGAGCGCAAACGATAACGGATCGGGACACTTAGATAAGTCAGCTTACCTTCATTCAGTACCGGAACGCAAAGCACTAAACCAACAAAACAGTGACCTTTCAAGTAGTTGTTTCCGTTATGAGCAGCATGATCGAACATCACTTGGTATTCTTCAAAATGAGTGCCAAATTTTGGCTGTAACGTGTCGTCGATAATCAAAAAGTAAGGATATTCAGTCAATTCTGCTGGAACGCAGGAAAGAGCGATCTGAATGGTCGTTCGGCATAAAGCATCCAATGAGATTTCTCCATAAGAAAGAAGATAATAGTATGCGTTTAGTTTGGCAGAGCTGACTTTTTGTAAAAACCAATGATACAAAAACCGAATCGACTGAATGCCTTGCATGGACAAAATAGCAAGTAAAAGAAGAAAAACTTTCTGTTCAGTTGGTCGGGTCATTCCAATAAAATAAGGTGAAAAATAGGACTTCAAACTATTTATTGTGTGGCTCTTTTGGTATAATGAGTTCATAACAAACAACTCCTTTTTTGTTGGTTTTTCTCTCAAATCAATCATACAAAAAAGTTAGAGTTGTTTGTATTTTTATGTCTTCAATGACTTAAAAAGTTGTAAAGTGGTGTCATTTTCAATTTGCTTTTTATCATAACCTGTCGTTTCTTCCGCCGGTTTATCATACGAGACTGAATCCCTAATTCTTTCATTAAGCGATAAATTAAACCTGCACTCACGTTAAAACTGAATTTCTGATTTAGTAAAATCGTTAAGCGTGGATAGCCGTACATTGGATGGTTGATCCATAGCTATAATAGGCACTTTTTTATAGCTTCACGTCTAATAGCTCGCTTGCTTTTTTGCCATTTAAAATACGCATAATAGGTAGAACGTGGAATGTGAAGAACTTTTAAAATGCGAGTGATACGGTGCCCAGCTTTCAAACTAAGACGAATAACTTTTAATACAGTGTCTCGCCCTTTATTTATTAATCTTTTGCCAAAATCACCGTTGCTCGCTTTAAAATATCAAGTTCTTCTTTTAACCTCTTGTTTTCCATAATTAATTCGCGCTCTTTCACTGAAATAATATTAGAATCTTGACTTTTACTTGCTTGTTGAACCCATTTGCATACGGTTGAGACATTAATTGGATATTCTTTGACAAGTGAAGTGGTAGACCGACCGGTCTGATAGAGCTTAATGATGGACTCTTTCACTTCTGGTGCATATTTTGTTTTTCTTTTTTTAGTTGTCACAATAAAAAACCTCCTATAATGTATTTATCGAACATTTCTGTCCATAATTACATTATAGGAGCCCTCAATCGTCGTTGATTTTCCTGCGCCATTCGGTCCTAAAAGAGCATAAAAATCGCCTTCTTCGACTGTTAAATCAATCCTCCGCAACGCTTCAACACCTGAAGCGTACACTTTTCGTAAATCTTGTATCACAAGAGCATCAGTCATTCGTAACTCTCCTTAATGTATAAATATTCATGAGTATTATTGTAACACTTCTCGATAAAAACGGGGGTTATTTTGATTAAATTTCACAGTTTTACTTAGCTGTTTTTCAACAACAAACTAGCCAACGAGCAACGTGTTTATTTTGAATCGAAACTGTTTAAACAGTTTCAAGAACGTCAAAACCTTTTCAAATCAAGGATTTAGAGTTCTCTTTTTTTGGCACAGAACTTGCTTTATATAAATGAGGTGAAAAGAATGAAAAGAAAATTTTTAATTGCTAGTCACGGAAACTTAGCGAAAGGATTCCAAAGTTCCTTGGATATTCTCGCAGACAAAGGAAAAGAGCTGGCGGTCATCAATGCCTATGTGACTCCTGAGGACTACACGCCAATTATTCAAACGTTTCTTCAGTCCCTTGGCGCAGAAGAACAAGCTATTATTTTAACAGATTTATATGGTGGTAGTGTCAATCAAAAAATTGTTCAAGAAGTCATGACGACAAAACCAGACAATGTTTTTATCATTTCCAATGCCAACTTAGCCATTGCCTTGTCGCTGATTTTCTTAAAAGAAGGTGAAAAGCTAACCAAAGAAGATATTCAAGCAGCAATTGCTGAAGCACAAATTCAATTCGTTGAATTAAACCCATCAAATGAAGAAGAAAACTTTTTTTAGGAGGAAATTAAAATGATTACACAAGTACGAGTAGACGACAGATTAATTCACGGCCAAGTAGCCGTAGTTTGGACCAAAGAATTGAATGCCCTCTTATTATTTGTAGCGAATGATGAAGCATCCAAAAACGAAGTAATGCAAATGACGTTAAAAATGGCGGTCCCCAATGGCATGAAACTATTAATTCGCTCAGTCGATGATGCGATTGATGTCTTCAATGATCCTCGTGGTAAAGACAAACGAATTTTTGTAATTGTGAACAGTGTAGCGGATGCTACTAAAATTGCGAAAAACGTGACAGATATTGAAAGTGTAAATGTTGCCAACGCTGGCCGCTTTGATAAATCAGATCCAGCCACCAAAACAATGGTTTTCCCAAGTGTCCAATTAAACCCTGAAGAGTTAGAAGCTGCCAAAGAATTAGCCAGTTTGAATCACGTGGAAAGCTATAACCAAGTACTGCCAACCAACTCAAAATTAAGTCTAAAACAAGCCGTCAATTAAAAGGAGGAAATGAACAATGCTTATGCATGCAACAATGGCAGCCTTAGCTGTATTTATCTGTTTTGCTGGGAATTATTTAACTGGTCAAAGTATGATGGAACGTCCCTTAGTCGTTGGATTAGTCACAGGAATTTTAATGGGCGACATGAAAACAGGGGTCTTAATGGGGGCCTCTTTGGAAGCAATTTTCTTAGGAAATGTTAATATCGGTGGTGTTATCGCAGCGGAACCTGTAACTGCAACTACTTTAGCCACAACGTTTGCAATTATTTCAAATGTCGAACAACAAGCCGCCATGACGTTAGCCGTACCAATTGGGATGTTAGCCGCTTTCGTGGTGATGTTTTTAAAAAATGTCTTTATGAATATCTTTGCTCCTTCTCTTGACAAAGCAGCACGTGAAGGCAACCAAAAAATGGTTGTGACACTGCATTACGGAACGTGGATTATTTATTATTTAATCATCGCTTCGATTTCATTTATCGGAATTTTAGCAGGAAGCGGGCCAGTAAATCTGTTTGTTGAAAGTATTCCACAAAATTTGATGAACGGCTTAAGCGCAGCTGGCGGACTTTTACCTGCCGTTGGGTTTGCTATGTTAATGAAACTATTATGGGATAATAAATTAGCCGTCTTTTACATTTTAGGCTTTGTTTTAACCGCGTACCTACAATTACCAGCCGTTGCGGTGGCGGTCATCGGGACAGTAATTTGTGTCGTGAGTGCCCAACGGGATGTAGAATTTCGCGATATTCTAAAAAGAAAACCTGCGGCGTCTTCTGCGGTTGAAGGCAGTACGAAAGAAATCGAAGAGGAGGACTTTTTCGCATGAAGTTAAAAGAGAATTTATCTAAAGAAGAGAAAAAAATGATGCGCTCTGTTTTCTGGCGTTCTTGGACGATGAACGCTAGCCGGACAGGAGCTACACAATACCACGCAGTGGGTGTCATGTATACTTTACTCCCAGTTATCAATCGTTTTTATAAAACCAAGGAAGAACGGGCCGAGGCATTGGTGCGTCACACCACTTGGTTCAATGCAACCATGCATATCAATAACTTCATCATAGGGCTCGTTGCTTCGATGGAAAAACAAAACAGTGAAGACGAAAACTTTGATGCTAGCTCTATTACAGCAGTTAAAGCCTCATTAATGGGGCCACTTTCAGGCATTGGTGATTCCTTCTTCTGGGGCATCTTACGTGTTATTGCTGCTAGTATTGGGATTTCATTAGCCAGCACTGGTTCGCCATTAGGAGCGATTGTCTTCTTACTTTTATACAACATTCCTGCGTTCCTGATTCACTATTATGCGTTGTATAGCGGCTACTCAATCGGTGAAAGTTTTATCCAAAAAATGTACGAATCAGGCGGAATGAAGATACTCACAAAAGTATCGAGTATGCTAGGCTTAATGATGATGGGCAGTATGACTGCTTCAAATGTAAAATTCAAAACGATTCTTGAAGTTTCCGTTAAAGGAAGCGAAGACGTAGTTAAAATCCAAGACTATTTGGATCAACTATTCGTCGGTATCGTACCATTAGCCGTGACATTACTTGCTTTCTGGCTATTACGCAAAAAAGTCAATATTAACGTGGTGATGTTTAGTATCATGTTCTTAGGTATCTTGCTAGGATTACTAGGCATCTGTTAAAATTGAAACAATAAACATTTAATTATTAAACACTTAGAGCCTGAGACAAAAATCCAAAGTGATTTTTATCTCAGGCTTAAAAGCTGATAAACGGCGGGAACAGAAGCAACCCCTGTCCCGACCTCTCTTTTGGAAGGACGATGAATCATGCGCTTGGAGACCTACCAACACTTAGTTGATATTTTAGAAACCAGCGACACCCCGATGAGCACACAAGAAATTGCCACAAAAATTCAATTAAGTCGCTCGGTAACCAGCTTATACTTAAATAAATTATTGGAAAAAGGTGAAGTCCAACAAATGGGAAAAAAACCCGTTTATTGGCAATTAACCCGTGCAACAACCCCCACGACCGATGTGTTTCGACAATACATCGGTAGCCAAGGCAGCGCCAAAAAAGCCATTGAACAATGCAAATCCGCTATGTTGTATCCCCCATTGGGTATGCCTTTATTAATCCATGGAACCAGTGGCGTCGGCAAAAGCTTTTTGGCAAAACTGATTTATGAGTATCTGAAAAATGAACAAATCATTGGCCTGGAAAAATTCTACACCTTTAACTGTGCCGATTATGCCAACAATCCCGAATTACTGTCATCCATTCTCTTCGGCCATACCAAAGGTGCATTCACTGGGGCTGAATCAGAAAAACAAGGACTCTTGGCCCAAGCTAATAATTCTGTACTCTTTTTAGATGAAGTACATCGATTATCCAACGAAAACCAAGAAAAACTCTTTCAGTTTATGGATACAGGGACCTTCCGCCCCATTGGTGAAGAAGGAAAAATGGTGCATTCCAAAGTCCGGCTACTATTTGCGACCACCGAAAACCCGAAAAAAGTCTTATTGACAACCTTTTATCGCCGAATTTCCGTAATCGTCTCACTTCCGAACTTCAAAGAGCGCCCCATTCGAGAACGGATTGCGATTTTGAAAAACTTATTCCACCGAGAAGCGAAACGAATGACCAAAGACATCAATGTGGACGAAGAAATCTTTACAGTATTATTAGAAAATGACGAACCTGGTAACGTGGGAAGTTTATCCAACAAAGTGCAGCTCCTTTGCGCGTCGCAATTACGAAAAACTTTGCCCAATCAACCCGTCGTCATTGGCGATGCGACTCAACCAATGATTACGATTCCTTTAGACAAAGAAGTGTTAGAAGAAGACACACTTTCTTCCGATATTTTCGCAATATTTGAAGCCTTATTTACAAAAGAAAAAACACTGGCCCACTTAAAAACAGAACTGACACAATTCATTAAATATTGTTTAGACGATAAAATAACCTTGGAAAATGATTACTTTTTACAAAATCTAGTCACGGAAGTCCAAACCAAAAACAAACTAATTATTAACCAACCTGAGCAAACTGAAAAACCGATGAAAGATGTTGCCAAATTGCTGAAAATTTTACCGCCAACATTTAACGAAACAGTGCTCCTCCCAATCCAAACACAGTTAAAGGAACACTATCCACGAACGGTTTCCCTCGTGAAAAACTTAGTCAGTCCGCTGCCAGAAGAATACCGTTTCTTTACAGAGGTACTCTTATCTGTATTACTTAGCGGAGAAATTTCTGAAACGATTCCTTACCAAGCGCTCCTCGTGGCGCATGGTGAATCGACTGCCACAAGTATTCAAGCCGTTGCCAACAAATTATGTGGTGCCTATATTTTCGATGCGATTAACATGCCCTTAACCTCCTCCGTCCGAGATATCGTCGCCGAAGTTAAAGACTGGCTTTCTCAGCGGGACACATCACAAGGCGTCATTATGCTCGTCGATATGGGTTCCCTGACACAACTTTATAAAAGTTTGAAACCTCAAATTCTTGGAGAACTTTTGGTGATCAATAACCTGACCACTGCCTATGCGTTGGAAATTGGTCATCAATTAATGAACGAACAACTTTTCTATGGTATTGCTAAAACCGCTGAAAAAAAATTTAAAACCGATGTACAGTACTTTGAAGGCTTTTCAGTGGAAAAAAATATCATTGTCTCTAGTATTTCAGGTCTGGATATTGCCAAGCAAATCAAACAAATCTGTCAAAAATACCTGTATACTGACATTAAAGTCATTACCCTAAAATACAAAGATTTGGTAAACACGTTAGACATTGCCAACGCCGAAGAAAATTATTTAAAAGAAACCTCGCTCATTTTGACGACGTCTTACTTAGACAACCATACAAATGTTGCTAGCGTGAATCTCTTAGACATGTTAGACGAAGATGCAGGAACCCAGTTGATGGAACCTTTCCAAAACTTGATGCATCCCAATAACATTGATAGCATGATTAACGAATTTGTTCACTTCTTCTCGAAAGAGGGCTTGTCAGAAAAACTAGAATTTCTAAATCCTGACGTCATTATTAAACAAGTCGAAAACGTTACAAAAAACATTGAAAAGCGCTTCGACCTCACACTCAGCGGCAAAATGAAATTCAACTTAATGATGCACAACGCGCTCATGGTAGAGCGAACAATGCTCGGCGTTGAAGATTATGAAGTCCCTGCTAACCTAGAGGAACTAACCATTAACCAAAAACCATTTTTCCAAAATGCTAAAAACATTTTCTATACCCTAGAACAGTTTTATCGAATAGAGATTTCCAACTGGGAACTCTATGTTATTTATGAAATTTTGTCTTCTCGATGAGGGGGGATGGGAAAAGCCACTTTCTAGAGGAAAGTGGCTTTTTTAGTTTGTGTTCTGCGTTAAAAATTCATACATATTAGGTTCTACAGGTGTTTCTAAGGTAAAGTCTAGTTTAACGACGCTTTTTTTCTTACCCTCTTTGTCTTGTTTTTCGACTTGTTGGATAGGGCTCATATGTCAATCATTTGGACAAAAGGATTCGATTTATTTATTTAAAAAATTAAACTGAGTAATGATTTAAAAGTACCCAGCACAAATAGACTGATTTAAAACAATTTTAAATCAGTCTATTTCATTAAAATCAGTTATGAAACAATGACTGATAGCCTCTCAGAGTTATACCACCTAATATAGGAGTCGATTCCAACTATGGCTTTCTCTAAAGTTTTAAAGGTTTGAAAATGAACATATTCTCTCTTAAGAATAGAGTGAAAACTTTCAATTCGAGCATTATCGCCAGGACATCCCTTACGGGAATAAGAATGTTTAAGCCCATATTTTTTAAGTATTTCTTCAAACAAATCTCTGGTGTATTGGCTTCCCATATCACTATGGATAATTATGGTACCTAGTTTTTTTATGACAGCCTCATCAATAACGCTAGCCGTTAATTCTTGAGTCATATGTTTTAAGTTCAAACGAATCTACAAAAAGCGAACCTCTATTGAGCGAGTAAATGGACGAATCGATCGAGATTACCTATTTGAGAATCATACGATACGAGGAAAAAAGAAACTGAATCTTTTTGTGACGATGACTTTTCTCATTATGTTAGCCTTTGCGAAAGATAAGATCAGTAAAAACCATCTAGCTTATCTAACTGCTTGGGTAGCTTAATTTTTTTAAAATTAGAAGGGATCGTTTGTTTGACGTACGCAAAAATAAAAGCGGAGTAAAAAAACAGACACTTTTTTTACACAAACCATGGAATGAACTGACTACTTTCCGCTATTTTACAAATAAGGAAGCCTACGGCTTATTTCGATGCTAGTTATTTTCACAAAAAATGGTACAACGTAATTTATTCTAAAAGAAACTTATTTTAAAAGAATAACAGATGGCGGTTTTTCATTATCTTGAATATGAACAAGATTATTCTGGGAAAGTCCGAATGCTGGGCTATTGAATAGAAACCAGTTAAGGCAGTGGTGTATAGGTTCTTTTTGGACGCTTAAAAAATGAACTGTTTTATATGGAGTATTCTGGAAGGATATTAGTATAGACCCAGTGAGCAGTATTTTTGACACTGAGTTGTTTAAATAGTACGTTTGTATTAGTAGAAATAAAACAAATAGGAGATGAAATAATGAAACAAGTACCAGAAACAAAAATCAAACTAACGGATGTAAAGGAGTTGATTAATAAAGGGTATAACCTTTTAGGTGAGCTTCGTGAAGAAGCAGATGCTCCAGTAGCAAAAGCAGAATTTCTGACAGAAGAAATTACAACCGTTTATGGAGAAGAAGCAGCGCGTAAATTTTATAATCCTGAAAACTTCAAGCGGGAAGGGTCTATGCCAAAAGTAGTATTGAAAACTTTATTTGGTGAAGACGGCGTACAGACGATAGATGGAAAGAAACACCATCAACGTAAAAATTATTTCATGGATTTGATGACTCCAGAACGTATGGAAGACTATAGAGCTATTCTAGATCAAAATCTTGCAACCGAACTCGATCAGCAACATGGCACTTTTGAGTTATTCGACCTTTCTAAAAGAGTTCTCTTTAACTCTATTTGTGAATGGGCTGGAATTAATCTAGCACAGTATGATCCGAAAGAAATCGATAAGCTTGCTAGTAATCAAATATCCATGATTAGCGGAGCCATCACTTCTCCAACGGACCACTTAAAAGGAGTAAAAGACCGTAACGAATCAGAGGGATGGGCTCAATCATTAATTAAAGAAGCTCGCAAAAATCCTGTACCAGGCAAAGAAAATCTTGCCCTCTATACATTCGCACAAGCAGAAGACCTAGAAGGAGAGTTATTACCAGTAGAGGTTGCAGCAGTTGAATTGCTAAACATCATTCGTCCTACTGTAGCACTGACGGTTTGGATGGCCTTAATGGGGCATGCGCTTTTCAGTAAAACGAACTTGTATGACCAATTAAAAGAAGACTTTGATACCCTACAAGATTCCTTTATTCAAGAAATGCGTCGCTACTATCCATTCTTTCCTATGTTACCAGCAATCGCTCTTCGTGATGTAGAAATTGATGGTTACGAAATACCAAAAGATAGCTGGGTTGTCTTAGATATTCATGGTACAAACCATGACGCTCGTACGATTGATCATCCAGAAAAATTTGATATCAAGAGATATATTGGAAAAACAAAAGAAATTTCTTATGAAGAAGAATACGAAATGATTGCGCAAGGTGGAGGAGAATTTAGAAATATGCACCGTTGTGCAGGAGAATGGATTACTCTTCACAGTATGCGTGTCTTTTCTGACCAATTAGTAAATAAATATAACTTTAGTATTCCCGAACAAGACTGGACCGTTCCAATGAACCAATTTCCTACGTATCCAAATAGTAAAGCATTGTTGTTTAAAGAATAATTTAAAAATAAAAGTTTGGTAGAGAGCTCCCGATAAAATGGTACCCATGTCAAGGACACAATAAAAAAAGAGATTAAGCTGCTTGAAGATGCCTCCTATATTGAATAGGGGTCATCTTTTTTAAATTCCATTGATAACGGTAATTGTTAGAGTAACGTAAGCGCCTAATAGAAAGGTACCTAGAAAATGAAAAAGAGGCTGGGACAAAAGGTCTCTCAAAAAAATACACTCCCAAAACTATGAACTATTTTGTTCAGTGGTGGGAGTGTATTTTTCTATATCTCTATCAAAACAAACGAAAGTGGGACTACTTTTTTCACAAAAGTAGTTTTGTCCCAGCCTCAAATGATTGAATATCATGTGCGTTTTAACGACAATTTATCTGCACTTTTGGATCCCATGGCGAATAAGCCTCCAAAGATGTATTTTTTTGATTTGGCAGGTGCGTCAGGAGATAGTCAAAATATTTTTGTGGATTCAATCCATTGGCTTTTGCTGTTTCTTGCAGACTCAAGATGGCTGCGTTGGCGTGAGCACCTTCGGTGGTAGCCGCAAACAGCCAGTTCTTCCGCCCCATGACGAGGGATTTTATGCCGCGTTCTGCTAAGTTATTGGAAAGCACTAAGCGACCATCCTTCAGAAAATTCATTACTTTTGCTTCCTGTTTTAATGCGTAGGAAATAGCTGTTCCGATTTTTCCTTTGATCATCGGATTCAGTGTTCGAAGCCACCCAAAAAATTCTTCGAGTTTCGGCTGAACAAACTGCTCCCTTTTTAATTGCCGTTCCTCGACCGTCAGGTCAGCCAGTTTCTTTTCCTCCTGAAAGATAACATCGCATCTTTCCACGGCTAACCGCGAAGTACTTTTCTTTTCTCCTTCTTTGGCGGGAAGAGCATCATAGAATTTCCTTCGAACATGAGCAAAACAGCCAATGGACGTAACATCCGTGAGTTTCCCGTAAGAGGAATACCCATCCGAGTGAAGATACCCTTTGTAACCGGCTAAAAGATTTTCGAGAACCTCGCTTCCTCTGGAAGGCCCATGTTTATAAATGTGTATTTTCTTCTCCGCATACCGTCCCGAGCTGAAGAGCCAGACGTAGTCCTTTGTTCGGTGGCTATCCAAAACATTGAAAGTTGTCTTATCCGCATGAAGCACCTCTTCTTTCAATAAGACTTTCTTCAATAGCTGAACCAACGGTTCAAAATAATACTCACTGGTTTTCTTATGCCCATTGGAAATGTTGGTTCGTTTGATATCGAAATTCATCATCTTCCAATGGGCTTCCTGACGGTAAGTAGGTACTTTTTGTTGAAACTTTTGGTAAATGGTTTCCGCAATAAGAGAAGCAGAAGCGAAAGAGCCACTGAGTGGAGAGCTTTCGGTACTTCAGCTTTTATGAAGATGTTTCTCCGTATTTTTCGCAAGATGGGCAGGAATAGGCCAATCGAATATGCCGATGATTCTCTAAACCGGCAGGAATGTATACGACCTCTTCACGTACGACTTCTTTTCCCATATCTTTCATGGCAGAAGAACATTGAGGACAAGTACAATTCTCTTCACGGTATAGGTGCTCAACGACTGGTAAGTGAGCGATTTTTTCTTTTTGATGACCTTTCTTTTTATGATGACGGACAGTAGTTTCTTCGATTATTTTTTCTTTGCTTTGACCGCCAGTCTGCTCTGGCCAACTAAAAGACGGATCATCCTCAAAGAGGTCCGTTTGGTTGGGATGGACTTTTTCAGGAGACAAAGTCTCCTTTTTGCGTCCAAACAATTGTTGGAGAAGGTACTGGTTCTGTTCGCGTTGAAGGGCCAATTCTTCATGTACGTGTTTGAGTTGTTGTGTTAACTCAGTTAGATTTTGAGCCATTAACTCATTTTGTTGTAAGGCTTTTTCCAACTGCTTTTCTAACGACTTCGACATGAAGAGACCCTTCTTTCTGTTTTTTTCGATAGATTAATTATAATCGGTTTTCATCAGAAAAACTAGCCTAGAAAGGAAATTATTCTCCATTCCAGACTAGTTTTTTACGTCACGATTTCTTCAGTTGCCGGTTGTATGGTAACTTTCTGGTCAATTGACAATCCTTCCAGCAGCCAACGTAGTTGCTGGGAAGTCAGTTGTTTGATTTCTTGTTGATCTCTCGGCCATTTCAAACGGCCATTTTCGAGTCTCTTATATAAAAGAATAAATCCGTCTCTCTCCCAATATAGGGCTTTGAACCGGTCTCTTCTTCCACCGCAAAATAGGAATACGGCATCATCGTAGATATTCATATCGTATTCTTCCACAATTGTTGCAGCTAACCCATCAATTTGCCGGCGCATATCAGTTTTTCCACAAACGATCGATAAATACATTCTTCACTTTAGTAAGGTCAATAATTTTCATAAGCACTCAACTCCAATAAAAGAATATGCACTATCTCTTCTTTGATCTCTTCATAGAGAAATAACTCTGCTCGGGAGAATTTGACACGAGCCACCAATGTAGAGGGGGGAATCCTTCGGCTTAAATGGCGTGGTAGATGGAGCTTTTGAATCACCGGTTAACGTCACTGGGACAATATCTTGTTTTGCTTTCAAAAATAAACCCTCCTGTAAACTTGAATTGTTTCAAGTTTACCAAGAGATTTTGTATTTCGGAAGATACCTTTCTATTAGGCGCTTACAAATAAGAGGTGCTTAATGTCAAAAAAGAACCTTGATTAATCAAGGTTCTTAATACATGAATTTATAGAATTTCATATATTTTCGTTTGTCAAATTAAGTTAGACAGTTCCCACTCATTAATGTAATTTAAAAATACTTCTAACGGTGTCAGATACTGTAAAGATTTTCTTGGGATCTGATTTCTTACTGAAGCGACTGCAGAGACAAAAGATTGATCAACTTGGTTAAAATCCATTTCTTTCGGTAAACCGTCTTTTCGAAGCAGTCCATTAGAATGCTCGTTTAAAGCTCGCTGGGATGGAGTTCCTGGATCAGCAAAGTAAATAGCAACATCATTTAGATTACTAATGGTTTTCCAGTTGGAAAACTCTTTTCCACAATCAAACGTAATGGATTTGAAGAGATTTCTTGGAATACATTGGAACCAGTTGTTTATAGCTTCTTCAACATCTTGTGCTTTACGCCCATTGGGCTTCAAAGTAATAATGGCTTTTGAAATCCGTTCAACCAATGTGATTACAGCACTTTTATGATGAATGCCAACAATAGTGTCTCCTTCTAGATGACCAAACTCGTCTTCAAATTGAGGATAATCCGTTAATCTTTCAGATATATTTCTTTTGAAAGCTTGTTTCCCTCGTTTTTCTTTATGACCGTTTGGTTTACGTTTTCCTTTCATAGGAAGAGTTGTTTGATCAAAGAGCCCTTGTTTGAACTGTCGGTACAAGGTGCGTGAGGAACAAGCGATGAAACTTTCTGCACGACCAATAATCACATCTGGAGTCCATCCTTGAGCAACCATCTTTTGAATATATTCTTGTTGGTCATTGGGTAAGGTAATAGGATGTCGACCGCAGCGCTTCTTATTTTCTTTGTATTGTTTAAAGTAATCAAGAGCCGTGTAACCTTTCCTTAGGAAAGTAACTACGTTATAAATCGTCTGACGTGAACGGCCAATGTAGGTGGCAATTTTCAAAACAGAAATTTTTTGATGGAAATAAGCTTCTATCATTACAAGTTCTTCAGTGGTAAGATGGGTGTAGGTCATTCGTGATCACTCCTATGTTTTCTTTGGTCGGAAATACATTTTGAGTGTACCACGAATGGCTTTTTTATTTGTCTAGCTTAATTTTACAATCGGCGTAATAAAATTAAAGTTATTAAACGCATTGCTTTTGGTTTTAGAATGTAAGCGCAAAATGAACGGGTATCTTTAACAGACCTCAATTTCACTCTATACTTGATTCTATAGTAAACAAGTTGGAGGAATGATGATGAATGAAAAACAAGATATCGTAGCTGTTTCATTGCACCAAACGGGTTCAACCGCTAAAGAACCTGGTAATAAAGTACTACAAAAACCTAAATTAGCGTGTAGAATCAAAGATGTCACGAACAATCGGGATCTTAATATCTACAATGGAATTGACAAGTACATTCTTTACGCTCTTTTGAAGGAACTAGAATGATAGGTTAATCGATTGTTCTAAAGTCAAACAAATCTATATCGTTTGCGGTAAAACAGACATGCGTAAATCGATTCATGGACTCGCGTCCATTATACAAGATCACTATAATATAGACGTTTTTGGTAATGGCCTATTTTTATTTTGTGGTGGAAGTCGAAATAAATATAAAGCTCTTTATTGGTAAGGTGCTGGCTTTATCCTGCTTTACAAGAGTCTTGAAAATGGTGTGATTCAATGGCCCCGAACCAAAGAAGAAGTTCGAACGATTACCCAACAAGAACTGAGATGGATTTTGGAAGGGTTGAAAATTGATCAACCAAAAGCAATAAAGAAAGTGAAACATGGGTAATTAAACTAATTTTAAAACAGCCAAAAACGTTGTGAAATCAACGATTTTAGCTGTTTTTTAGTATGTGTTTCCTGGTATAATAAGGGTATCGAAGTGAAAAAAAGGCAGGTGTGGAAAATGAATGAATTAGAACAAATCTTGATCAAAAAACTAGAGTTAGCAAATGAACAAAACAGACAGTTAACTGAGCAGTTAGCATTATTAACGGAACAAGTGCAGCTGTTAACTCAAAAGTTATTTGGTCGTTCTAGTGAAAAGTCTAAAATAACACCAACTGTTGAAAACCAGCTGATTTTATTTACGGACGAAGATCTAAACCTGTTTAATGAGGCAGAGATCGATCAAGACAAAAAAGCACCTGAAATCAGTCAATTAGAAGATCTGAAAGTGAAAAGACATACGATGGGATAAAAAAAAAGAGGATAAAAGAACTCCCAGTCGTCAATGTTAAATTTCTATTACATGAAGAAGAATGCCATTGTGACTGGTACAATACAGAATTAAAAATAATAGGAAAAGAAGAAGTTCGACAAGAAGTTGAATTTATTCCTGCTCACCTGAAGGGGAGAAAAATTATGCGCTATGCTTATGAGTGTCCAACTTGTAAGAAAGATGGTGCAGACGCTATTGTAAAAGCTCCAACACCTGCGCCTGTTATCCCTAGAAGTTTAGCTTCTGCAAGTTCAGTAGCCTGGTTAATGCATCAAAATTTGAATTGAGTATCCCTTTCTATCGTCAAGAAAAAGAATGGGGAAATTATGGAATCGTACTTAGTCGTGCCACTATGGCCAATTGGGTTATCACAGTTTCTAACCTATGGTTAAAGCCTATGTATGACTTATTACATAAGCAGTTACTGCAATCACGAGCGATCCATGTAGATGAAACGACGATGCAGGTTTTAAAAGAGCCAAATAAACCGGCTACCTCAAAGTCCTATATGTGGCTTTACCAAAGTAGCAAAGATGCCTCTGAGCAAATGGCGCTTTACCACTATAAATCTACTCGAGCAGGAGAAAATGCGCGTAATTTTTTAGAAGGCTATCACGGTTTTATGCATTGTGATGGATATGAAGGCTACAATAAAGTTACGGATGCCACACGTGTCGGCTGTTGGGCTCACCTACGGAAAGAAAAAGCAATGCCAATCTTAACTAATTTTTGGAATTGGGTAGAGCAGACAAATGCGTTAAAGAATTCCATACTTGGAAAAGCATTGCAGTATGAAAAAAATCAAAAGGTTTACTTAATGAACTACCTTGAAGATGGGGAATGTCACCTCTCAAATAATCTAGCAGAGCGCAGCATTCGTCCATTCGTAGTTGGTCGTAAAGCTTGGAATTTTTCTACCAGTACCAAAGGTGCAACAGCGAGTGGTGGTGTTTATAGTTTAATCCAAACGGCAAAACTAAATTGGTTAAATCCGTATAAGTATCTTCATTACTTATTTGAAGAACTGCCTGATACACCATTTAAAGAATACCCTGAATTACTTCAAGCGCTATTGCCATGGAGTGTGGAAGTTCAAGAAGATTACAGATAACCCTCACTATAATATAAAAACATTATAGCAAGGGTTATTTGTCATAGCTAGATACCGTTTCATTTTGCGCTTACGATTATCCTATTGATAATCCAAGTATCTCCTTTTAACTGAAACAAGCCAAGATAGGGATGATCAAGAATAAAAAATAGCATCTAAAAGACTATCTAGTTGAGCTTTCCCACTAGTTGGTCTCTTAGGTACTATCTCTATTTTTTATAAAGCGATTTGTGTTCCAACTCCAAGTTTTTTAGCTTTTACAAGAATCTTTTCAGCTGTCACAACATCCAATACCGCTGTTCCAACCGTTTTAAAAACAGTTATGTCTTCTTCATTTTCACGACCTAAAATTTTACCTAACATCACTTCACCAAGATCTCCTTGGTAGTGACTTCTTTCTACTAAACCTTCTTTTAACGGAGTAATGATATCGCCAGCTTCTGCCAGAACACCTTCCATTGTATCGAAGATAACTTTATCTGCACGAACAATGATTTCGCTTGGTAATTCGTGCATTTCAGGAGTATACGCTCCAACACCATTAACATGAGCACCATTTTTTACATGTTCTCCAGAAAATGTTGCACGTCTAGATGTTGTCACAGAAGTAATAATATCTGCGCCTTTAACCGCTTCTTCTGAATTGTCTACTGCAATTAATTTCGTATTAAAATGTGCAAATTGTTCTGACATCTCTTTTACAAATTGTTCACAACGCTCTTTGTCAATATCTACTATCCTTACTTCGTCTAATGAACGAACCGTTAACATCGCTTCTAGTTGAGAAATAGCTTGTCCACCCGTTCCGATTAAAGCAGCAATTTTAGCATCTTTACGAGCTAAAATATCTGTTGCCGCTCCCTGAACAGCTCCAGTGCGTAGTTGTGTTAGATAAGTGCCATCCATCATTGCTTCTACTATTCCCGTTTCAGCATTTAGTAAAACCATCGTTGCTGGCACACTTGGTAAATTCTTTTCAATATTACCAGGGTAAATCGAAACAATCTTAACTCCCAAAGCTTGGTTGTTGCCAGCGACATAGGCTGGCATATATAAGCTTTGCCCGCCATGTTCAGGAACATCAATATTTGTACGCAACGGAACTGTGCTTTTCCCTTGTGAGAAAAGACGTAAAGCTTCTTTATCTGCTTGAATAGCTTCCTCCATTGTAAAAACAGTTTGCATTTCTTTTTTCGTCAATACAATCATTCTTCTCTCTCCTTCTTAAAACTTATTTCAGATACCTTTTAACCACAATCTCTTGAACTTATTTTTTTATTTCTTTTGTATCTTTTAGTTAGCACTATCTGTTAAGTCCATTTTAGATTTACGCATTTCTAAAACCATAGTAACAGCTGTATAAAGCAAAATCACAATAACCAACCATTGAAGCATACCAACGTTTAATGATTTAACAAAGTAAACGGCTGTCAATACACCTAGTACTCCAAATGTAGAGGTAAATAACGTGATTTTACGACTATACTCACCAAATTTAACGAATTGCATACTTCCGATTGGAACTGAGAATGTTGCTGCTCCCATCATGATGGGGAAAGCTACTGCTGGATTCATGCCTAAAGCATAAACCGTAGCCATTGTTAGCGCATATGAACCAATACCAATATTGTTTAATGCACCATAAGCAAATAATAAAACACCGGCTGTTACTAATTTTAGACCATATAATTCAGTTGCCGTTCCATTGGAAGGAATTAAATTGAATTTTCCAGCTAAAATTAACAATGCAGCAATAGTCAAACCGATTGAAATAAATTGTTTAATTGTTTTTTCTGGTAATTTCACAACAAAACGTGGTCCTACATATGCTCCAATGACTTGACTGATAATACAAACAGCTAATGTTTTAAGACCAACATCAATCGATGTGATATATAATAGGGCCATTGCCGCTACTGGAATAACACATTGTGCATTTAATGTTCCTGGTAGTTTCTTTAGAGGCACCCATTTCAACTTTCGATACAAGACTGTTCCAATAGCAAAATCTGATACGCCAAAAGTGGAAAGTAAAAACGTGAAGAATGAAGTAAATGGAAGTGCCAATGTACTAGCAGGTTCAGTCATAATTTCATTTTTATGCTTTACCAAATCTTTCACAAAAGAAAATACAAAAAATAAGTTCACAATCACAATCAAAGATAATAATACCCTAGTCATCATAGTTTCCTCCAACAATTTTTTTAGTTTTTATAAATATTTCTAACATCCATTAAATCTTTTCCAAATACTTCTTTTGCCGGATCTTCTAGTTGTTTAATCATGCGTAAATTATAGGCATCATGGATAATGTACTCTTTGGCTAATTTAACCATCGAATGATTTCTTGTCCAGATAACATCTGGCTGATCTGTTGGTAATGTCCCATACACTACTTCTTTTGAATCTGCTACTAAGCTAATCCAACGACTGCCATAATCTTTTAATTTGTCTTCTTCAAAGCCATGTTTATAAAAACGAGTAAATGGTAATTCATATCGCTGTTCTTGACTAAATAAAATAACAATGAAATTCTCTAATCGCTGTTCAGCTTTGGTGAGCAAATCTACCATTTCTATTGTTAAATCTTCTTCCCAAACTTGTAGATACAAATCTTTTTTTGAACTTTCAATTAATTCATTTACTTTTTCAATCACTCGGTTGTATTCAGAAAAATTCCATAACGTTTCTGTTATTTCTGTTTCTTCAATACTGCCTAAAATTTTTTCAATTTCTTCAAAATCACTTTTCATTTTCTTCTTTAATTGCTCAATCACTTTTTCAACTGGCTGAGCCATATACCGCACTGGATCTGTATTGCTACAAATAACTAAACCTTTTTTTAACAGGACATTTAGCGTATTGTATACCTTCGAGCGAGGGACACTTGAATTCTTGCTTACTTCATAACCTGTCTGACTACATTTTTTTAATAAGGCAATGTAAACTAATGTTTCATATTCTGAAAATTGATACTCTTTCATAATCGCTATTGCTCGATTCATTTCCCTCCCCCTTTATTAAGTGATTAGCCTCACTTATTCGCTCTTTTTATTTAGGAGCTACCTTCAGTAACTACTATAATCCTAAATCATTTCACTGTCAATCGTTTTGTGAATGTTTTATCTTGTTTTTCTGTTTTTTTTTTTTAGATAGTCACTTATCTCTATAGGTTATACTAGGTTTTAGATAATTTCATATTAATCCTTGATCGATAAAACACAATATCAATAATTAAATCAGGTTTTACCTGTATTCGTTTACAATAAATCACTACATAGAACAGACCAAAAGATAAGTATGAATTATTCAGGTAAGTAGTTAGGGACTCTTTAGGTGAAAAAAAATTTCTATAGCGAAATAAAGTGAAAGAAAATAGTTTTTGAGATTATTGACTTATTTTTCTATTCTCAGATAGGAATTTATTGGGCTGAAAGAGGCCTCCAACACGTTAATTAACATTAATCAAGCTGAATTGACAAAGCCTTAATCCAACAAAAATCGGATCCGCTCAGGGTGCCTGACGATACAAAAAAAATAAATAATCTTTGTATTTCAACTTTTGAAAAAACTTACTTTTTATCCTTTATCTTTTTTATTTTGCTGCAGAAGCTGCACTTGTTACACTTTTTGCTCGCATCATGTACATTCGAGTAGCCATTTTACCACCTTGCATAGTTGCTTTACCAGATCCTGTTCCATACCACATGCTTCTTAAAACACTTGGCCCACGAATAATTAATACGCCAAAACCAATTAGCAACATAAAACTATACCATTCAAACGTTGTACTAGATAATACTTCTACAATTCCGACCATTAAACCCATCTGTACAATAATGCTCACAATTTGGCTCAGAAATTCGCGCCACCATACAGACATATAATTGTATTCCTCATTGATAATAGATATCGCTGCCCAGACACTCAACAACTCCAACAAGACAAGATCCGCATGATAAATACAAATTTTGATTAAGAATGTCGCAAATACAATCAATAAGAATAAAAGTAATATAAGTGTACTGGTAACATTAGGAGCGACTTGCGAGACGTCTTCTATGTTAATAAAAGAATTGATTTTTTCTGCAGTCATACCACCAATTGAACTAAACATCCATTCTCCTAATGGATAGACAATCATATCGAGTGAAAAAATTAAAATTAAAGGTAAAATTAGTACCATTGCACTAGCCTTAAAAGAATCGACAATCAATCCCCATACAGAAGCATCTCGACTACCTTCAGCTTCAGATAATAAGAAAATCAATACTTTTGCTAGAGCAATTGTAACCAACATTACACCACCAAAAGCTATAAAAATTCCATACAGTTGAGAGAAAAAACCACTCAGTGCATTGTGATCAAAAATAAGCTTTCCTAAAAGGTTAAAGGTTGTTTCTAGCAAATCTGTAATCCAGTCTGAAAACATTTTGGAAATCCTTTCTCCCATATTTACCACTCACCTTCTACAACAGAATTCAGTTTCCACTCTCCATCTTCTATATTCATTTCAATCTCTACCAAACTAGGTGTAATTGTAGATATACTTTCAATTGAAGCACTGTGATTTACTACTTCCAATTCAGGATTTACGTTACTTTCCTCAATACTAAACGCTTGCCAAAAAACACCATTATCATAACTTTCTTCACTTTCTCTTAAAAAAAATAAATCTTTACTAAATACAGCATCTGTATTGAATCCATAGTTTTCAACCTCTTCAGTAATTTCTTCTTGATAACTTTCTGTTAAGTAAGGAAAAACATCCTCTTCTAAATGAGCTAGTAAATCATCGTTATCTAAATCAGAAAAACGTTCTCGCTCTTCGTGTAGATTCAAAAAACTTTCTAACTGGTCTGTACTCTTTTCTAGTGCCTCTTCTTCGTTAAAGCCACATCCGGATAAAAATAATAAAACGCTCAATAACATTAACCCTTTCGTTCCTTTAATCATTACGTCACTACCTTCCTCAGTTCATTGACTTAAAAAAGCCGGAAGCTTCAGTTATTATTTCTTGTTCTTTTTGCTCTTTTGCTTTTTCTCGTTCTACAGACTCATCCTTTTCTCGTTCGGTTCGATTCTCAGCGTTTGATTGCATATAGTCTTGATAGTTTTCTTTATCTTGTTCGAATTTTTCTAGTTGTTCAGCTGTAGAATGTGGTGTGTAATCCCTTTGATTCAACAAAAATTTTGGTTGTGGAAACAACTCAAATTGGAAAGCTTTTTTTGCTTGAATGGGGCGTTTATTCTGAAAGACAATTAAACTCGTATCGTCTGGCATCTGCATAATTTCACCAGCCGTCATTAAATCTCTTCCGGTGTAACTTTGATTTTCACTGGAACTACTAGAGTTGTTCTCTTTTCCATGTTGTGTGCTCTCAGACTCGGTTTCAACCTTTACGGTAGCTTTATCCAATAATCGTTTAAAGTACTCCGCAGTAGTCGAATTTGCAGCATTTAAGCACGTTTTCACGGCACAGTTCCCTAAAATACTTTCCGCTTTTTTTTCACCATATTTATCCTGCAATTGCGTCAAAGTTTGGATAATAGTGGCCACTCCAATTCCATACCCTCTACAAGTAGCTAAAAACTCTTCATATCCAGGAAATTTACCTAAGTTTACAAATTCATCTAAAATAAAGTTCACTGATTTTGGCAATTTTGAATGGTTTTCAGATGCAAAATCATAAAGTTCGTTAAATAACTGGCTAAAAAAGATATTGATTAACCCTTCCCAGGATTGATCCATAACCGGAATAATCACGTAAAGCACCATTTTTTTTCGGCCAATATCTCGTAAATTAAAATCACTAAATCGCGTGAATTCGGCAACTTCATCATCCACAAAGTCGGATATTGTTGTTAGAAGGGACATAATGATACTGCCTTGCATGTCTCCTTTGGCTTTTTTATAGCCTAATTCATACGCTCGTCTAGCTGGGTGCTTGCGTTCAAGTTTTAAAAACTCTTCATCTAAGCCACTTTCGCCATCCTCATCTGATTCAGGGTCGAACTCTTGTAAAAAGTCTAAGATGCCCTCCATATTTCGTCTTTCAGGAGGCAATTCATACTTCACGAACAAAATAAGAGCCTTTAACAGTGCTCGTTGTGAGTAATACCAAACGTCTCTTTTACTGTCTTTGTTAGCACTGTCCACAATTTTAGTCGCCACTGTGGTGGCATGAATGTCTTTTTTGACGTAATCAATAGGATTGTGTCGGTCAGAAGCCATCATATTTGCAAAATTCAGGACCCGGACGTCATAGCCTTGCTGCTGTTTAACGGCAGCTGTTTGCTCATAAACTTCTCCTTTTGGATCCGTCACAACGATGCTATTTTCCGTTTCATTATAGACATTTGTAATCACAAAACTTTGGGTTTTAAAAGACCCCGGTCCTCCCATCACCATTATATTTCGATTGGGTTTTGATTCTGTGGGTTGAATAATGACTTTACTATTTAAAATACCTAAAATGGTTCCTGTCATCTGGTTTCCTCCCCTTCAGTTGGTTGATCAAGCGAAGCGGTAAAATTTTTCAGGATCTCTTGCTTAGATTGAGCCAGGTAATTTTTTCCGTCAAAAATCTCTTTTTCACGTGCCCAACGTGCTGAACCATGGTATTGGTTTCGTTCATCGGCTTCCCATCCCTCTTTCTTTTCTTTAGACGCTAATTTGATTTGAATAGAAGCACAATAAAGTAAAAGACCGATGGTTCCCATTATAAATAATGGATTTTTTGTTTCTATCAATATTTGAATCGTTTGAAAAGGATGGAGAAGTGTCTCTTTTACTGTTTCAAGTAAGATAGTGGTCGTTAAAGACAATTTAAACTCGGAAAAGGTCATAATCAATTGAGTCACCACTACTAAACACCACTCCGAAAGGACAAAACTAACGAGAAACCAAATGAGTTTCTTTTTTATTTTGTTTAAAAATTTTTCCACCGAATGCCTCCCTTAACGACTTTAGTTGGTTGCTGTCAAACCTAGATTTGTTAACTGGCTAATGTGATACTCTCCATTAGTTTCAATGAGGGTTACTTGATACAGTTGCGGCAAACGAGAAACCACTTCATGATCCAACGAGTATTCAGTAGTTAATTGAACCAAAAAAATCAGTTCCTCAGTCGGATGAAGATAAATAGTCAGTTCCTTTAACTGATTCTTTACATCTAAAAGAGGCGGATCTGTAGAAGAAAGTTCTTTTAGTCGTTGAATGGTTTCATCTGTAGCCTTGTTTTGTAAGTGGTCGAAACGAGTAAGATAAGTAGCGTTATCGTAGTCTAAATAAGTACGTAATCCCTCTTCAATCACGGTCAGTTTCTTTTTATTCGCTACAGTGTCAGTAAACTTATCCTCTTGATTGATTAGTTGTTCCATTGTTTTTAATTCTTTTTCTGTTTTTGAGAGCTTACTTTCTAGTCCTCGATTCGTTTGGTTTAAACTAAAGAGCGATACAATCAAAATAAGTACCGTTACGGTTCCAGTAACGGTTAGTAGTAATTTTTTCATCTCTATACCTCAATCTTTTAACTCATTCATTACAATCCCAACAAGGGTGCTGGATCGATTCGATTATTGTTTTGATAGACCTCAAAATGCAAATGGACACCAGTGGAAGACCCAGAAGTACCCATATAGCCAATGGATTCGCCTGTTTCAACTTGTTGACCAGGTAAAACGGTGATTTCTTTTAAATGAGCGTAGAGCGTCTCTATTCCATTGCCATTCGTTAGTTTCACGTAATTTCCCCAACTACTGGAGTAAGCTGCTTGACTAACTTTTCCTTTCAATGCCGCAAAAACAGGTGGATTTCCACCATTCATAGGCGCAAAATCAACACCTCCATGCAGTTTATGTTCTCCCGTTATAGGATGGATTCGAAAACCAAAAGCAGATGTAATGGTTTGATCTTCAACGGGAAAGGCTAGTACTCCATTGCCGGGTACCCCACTGTTTAGGGCTTGCTGCACTAAATCGGCATAATAAAAATTACCACCATTCGTGTATAAGTAATTGCCATTTTCATCAGCCACCGGGGATGAGTACGGATACGTTTGACCGGATGTATTGCCTAAAGAAGGTGCGACAACTTCTTTAGAATACACTTCTGCCAATTCAGTTGTGTGAACACCGCCGTTATCTGCAATATATGTTAAATAACCACTACCAAAATTATAGCTCTGGATAGCCGTGTTTAAGTCCACTCCTATTTGATTCATTTGATCGATCACATCTTTAAAGTGCTTAATTCCTATCTGAATGCTGTAAACGGGATCTTGAATAGCATTAGGTGCTAAACCAATGGCTTCACTCGACTGCATGATATCTAACTGAGAACCATCTGACTCAGTAGCTGTAATGGCCAATACAATCTGTATATAATCTTCCATCCCATATTTGGCTAGTTCCTCTTCCATGATGGGTTTCCATTTTAGAACCGATTCAGGTATAGAAGCCAATTCGTTCTCATCAGTTCCAGTAAAATAACTGGAAAAGGCAGTCACTAAGATGGTAATTAAGAGGACTAGTCCCAATACAGACCAAGCAAGAACTTTTCCGATTTTACTTTTAACATAAAACGTTAGTGGCTTCATTTATATCCTCACCAACTTTACTCGTTGTTTTGTAGTGTCTCGATTTCTTTCGTCAATGTTGCGATTTTATCCTTCTGAATCTGCTGTTTTTCGTCCTTTTTCTCATCATCTTCTTTAATGGCTTTTAACTCTTCTTCTGCTTTTGCCAATTCATTATCTGCTTGCTTAAGTTTAATCTTGTTTTCTAAAGAAGCTGACGGAAATTTTTCTAGTACTTTTTGTGCACTGGTCACATCATCATTGGTTAGATAAGCTAATCCCATTCTGACTGCTGTTTCTTCATCTTCTAGAAAAGGCAGAGCAGAGGACATTGTAGCAGTATCATAAGCCACAATAGCTTTTTCAGTTTCTAGTTTAGTGGTGTCCTCTTCTGCAACTTCTGTCAGCGTTAAATCAAGAATCGCTTCGCTTTGATCGTTATCATAGTAATGGGCAATAACCGGCTCCAGAAATGAGACATCTGTATCTATGGCTTGTTGGAATTGGTTATTTTCAAAGTACATAGTGGCAATGTCCTCTTTAGAGTCTCCAGCTTTTTCCATAGCGATAGCCGCTTTTTCATAGTCTCCATTAACAATCTGTTGATTGGCTTCTAGTGAATAGTTTTTCTGTTCCATGTCTTGTTCCATTGCCTGAACAATTTGTTCTTGCTGGGCATTAGCGTATTGCTTTGTCATTCCTACTGCAGTCAAAGAGAAGAGAACACTCGCCACTAAAGTATATAGGGTTCGTTTCTTCAATTTTTCTTTATTGGTTGAGTTGTGTTGAATGTAATCATAGGTCACAAAATCATACGCTTCTTCAATAATCAGCAACATCTCTTGCCTGGTACTAGCCTGAACAACCGCTTTAACCAATTCATTCCCACGCTTTAAGACTTCCTCTTTTTCTCCTAAGCACGTTTCATAGCTAAAGTTCGTCAAAATACATAAAACTAATGCTTTATACCGATCAAGATCAGAATACTTATGTTCTTGAGGCAATACAGTTGTAGCCAAGTAAGTATATTTCACAGTTTGCATTGGATAATAAAAAATTGTAGCCGGATGAATACTCACAAAGTTAGATGTTTGTTGTAAAATGTTCTCTCTTAGTAGTGTTTGGGCAATCGATAACTTAACGGAGTATTCTTCTTTTTTTATCATGGTGAGAGATTTCATGCTTTCTAAACGTTCATAATGAAGGTATAAGGTATGATCATCTTCCTCTACTTGAATTAAATTAAAAAAATGAACATCATTTTGTTTTTTCAGACGTTCTATATCTTCGATTTGCTCATAGGAACAGAGATTTTTTGAAATTTCATACACGATTTTTTCTTTAAACAATTTGATACTTCCAAATTCAAAGTTCATCACCTTAAAGTCTTGCCATCCTAGCATCTTATCCCTCCTTGCTAGTCATATAGAAAGTTTTTAGCTTCTACCAACTCACTAGGTGTCATCTTTATGCGTTCTTCATAGTTGGGTACTTCCATTGCGGACTCTCCATAGTGTTCTTCATACCGTTCTGGATCTTTTAACCGTAATTCTTCTTCTGTTAGCTCGACCTTCATAAATGCGCGTTGCGATCCATGTATAATTAACGCTTCTCCTTGTTTTCTACGCGACAACAATTTCTTTTCTTTTTCACTGAAATTCATATGCAGTTTATCAGTCAAATCTTCTACACCTTTATCATCTAATCCAAAAAAGACCTTTGTGTAGCTGTTTCCGATAATAGCCTCTCCAACATTTTTACTGTCACTCATGGTCCCTTCAAGGACATCTTGAATCTGTTGGGTTCCGGCGATCGCTCCTGCGTTATACTTTCTGAACCGTTTATACGCTTGATAAAAGAATTGTGCAGCTTCTGGATTTTGAGTTAAAAAATGAAATTCGTCGACCACTAATTTAATGTTTTCAGTCTTATTTTTTGTGATTTCATCCCATAAGAAACTAAATGTATTGAGATAAGCTGCTGCTTGAACATCTGCTTCATTTTGTAGAGCTTTCAAATCAAACGACAACAAATTGGCATTAATATTTATATTGGTATGCCCATTGAAAAGCGTCGTTGAACCATGAACATAACTTTCTAAAATGTAATAAAAATCGTTTAATACCTTAAACCGGTCTTGATCATTTAGTTTTAATTTTTCAATTTCATTAAAGACATTCTCCAACGTGGGGTATTGTTCCGATTTGATTTCAGAAATACTGGAATACTTAAAAATACCTGCATTCAGATACGTATTGCGTAAAACAGAGTCCAATACAGCTTGCTCTACTTGAGTAATATCCGGTTTTAAGACTTGAAAAAAGCCTTTTACCCGTTGAATCTTATCTTTCACCAACAACTCTAAATCAATCGTTAAAGTTTCGATATTCTCGCTGATTTCTTCTGAGAAGATTTCTAAAGGATTGATTTTAGTTTGCGCATTTGACGATAAATGAACGACTGTCCCACCTAAGTGTTCCACTATTTGCGAATATTCATTCTCAGGATCAATAATAAAAACTTTAATGTCTCGAGCAACATACCGTAATATTTTTTGAATCATGTAGGTCGTTTTTCCGACTCCACTGGTTCCAATAACGACCATGTTTTGATTCAGTGTATTTTTACGATCTAAGTAATCGATAGCAATGAGACTGTTTGTGTCTTTGTTAATGCCTTCAACGTCGCTCCTGGGTGATAAATGAAGAATCTCAGCGTCGTCAAAAGGAAACATACTAGACGCTACTTCTGTATTCGATTCTTTATACGTATAATCCCCTAATAAATTTTCGCCAATGGGAAGGGCACTCCAAAAAGCTTGATACATCCCTTTTACTGGTATCATAGATTTCATTTGTAATTTAATAAGCGTTTTAGTGATATTTTCAGTCAAGTCATTCAAGACTTCTAACGTTGAAGCATTTAAGTAAATGTACGTGTATTGATAAATGAAACTGGAGTTGCTTTGTAAGTATTTATCCAATTGCCGATTTGCGGTTTCAATTTGTTGCTCTAAACGTTTTCGTTTTAATGGATCGTAAATCTTTAATAGTTCTGCTTCCTTATTCTTAATCGTTTCGTTGTAGTGGTGTATCATTTTTGTTGAACTCGACGACTGTAAGAATTGAGAAATTGTGATATTCCCTTTTTTTCGCTTGAGTTCGGATAACCAATTGCCATATTGAACTTTAGGGTAATCCACAATGGCTATGACGCGAATAAAATTATCGCCACTTTCAATATAATCAGGAAATTCCTCCCAAGAAAACGGATAGACCACATCTAAACTGCTCTTATCTAAAAAGGAATCCAATGAACTTTCCGTTTCTACTTTTTTGACTGGTGATTGATTCCTTTCTTCTTTGGTGCGTTTCTTTCCAAAATACACACGTTTCCCCTCCCTTCTGGAAGCCTTAATGATTGGAAAAATTCATGAGGTGTTTCAGGGTTTTCCGACATTCCATAGAGGATAATTGCCTGGCTTCCATATCGTAGTTTTCTAGGCTATTCTCCAATGTTTTGATAAATTGGGTTACTTTTTCATGAAGATTAGTGGCAGCCAATTCAAGGCTAGTCTGTTTTTTATCCTTTATTTTTTGTCGGATTACGATTAAATGTTTTTTTGTGCTCATTTGGTTCGTCAATTGTAAGTTTTGATAGTAATCCACATAGCTTGCGATTAAGGTAATCTTAGCTTGATTGATAGGATTTCTTCTTTTACTTTTAAATAGCGTTTCTTCCAATACAACACATACTCGTCAAAAGCGACTGGAGTCGTCATATCTAAAATACTGTTGCACTTCTCCTGTATCGCCTTCACCAATAGTCGACATTAAAAAAGCATTGAATTCGTCAAAAACGTCCTCTTGTTCAATTTCATTTAGTAAATCCAGGTTAACCCCGGAACCTTCAATCAAAGCGACGAGATAGCCTGTTTTTGTAATAAAAAAATCTTGATATTGTGCCTGAATTAACGACATATCCTGTAACGTTTGCTTCCCTGTATCCAATTCTTTTAAGTTATGAATATAGTTTACTAAAGTAGTTGAGAATCGACTATTAAAAATACATTCTTGTGTTCAAATTTTCGTATGAATCAGATTACTTGAGTTTTTTATCTTACTTGTTGAATTTTCCAAAATGCTATATGTATTTAATTCTATTTAATAAATCTGCTTTAATTTAGTGAAGTTTTTTCGGATAATAGTTTCCATGGGAAACTCGGCTATATGATATGGTCTATTTCCAGATATATCATAATGCATTCAAAAAATAAGAGACAAAGCGGATGCAACTTTGTCTCTTTGATAAAATTATCTACTATGAAATTTATTTTTTATCCACTGATTTATTAGAATTTTGAAGAGACTTAAACAGTCCTTGAAACTGTCCTTTAAATGACATAGCTTGTTCGAAAATATCTTCCCCTTCATTTAACATTTTTACGGTTACCCAACCTAAAGATTCTGTGATTGCACTAGCAACAGTCGCATTAATTGTAGCACCTGCAACAGTCCCAACAGCCGGAATAAATTTCAGTATATTACCAACTGCACTTCTACCTAAGCCAACAATTACTAATTCCTTAGATAGGCTCTTACCTAAACTTTCAGACCATGATTGCCCAAATATCTTATGCAACCGAGCCATCATTGTTAATTGAACTGGCACCAGCAAGAAAGCATCTGAAAAAGGAATAGGTGAACAGCCGATAATGGCTGCTGTTAAAGACGCAGCATGAATGGTCGTATGACATTTTTTACGCGTTTCTTCATCTACGCCTTCCAAAAATTCCTCAAAAATACTATCAAATTGATTTTTACTTTTAGCTAGAGTTTTTTCCGCTTGCTCTCTTGATTTATCATAAGCATTAAGTACGATGGTTGAAGTTTTTTTAGGTAATCCTTTTAACACCTCTGAGAAGAATGATTCAAATTCATTTTCGCTTTGCTTCAGATCAATATCTGAAATTTCTCTTTCAACCTGATCTTCTATTTCTTCTTTTTTCGGACGTACCGTTTTACCAGTGATCTTTCTTTTTTTGAACAACTTTTTCATGACAATACCTCCTTTATAGTTAATCATTATAGAGCATGTAAATTTTGCGAATAGACTGTACTTATTCTTCATTTAACTATGTTGTACTTGAAGTTATGAACGACTCCAAAAGATATATCTTTAGCCCTCTGGGTTGTGCCCTAGCCATTACTGATAATCTACCAAAAACACAGTTTAGTATTCGTCGTCTTCTCTATGCATCTCAAAGGACTGCTTTATTAAATCATAATATAGTCTAAATCTTTTCGATCTGAAAGACCCACTTCTACGTACCCATGTCCCCAACGTCTCATATTTGTTACATCCTTACACATTCCTCTAGGGTCACTAATTTTTTCAAATTGTATATTTAAATTAATTCTAAGCCTTCTTTTCTGAGGTACAATATCAACAAAATTTGTAGTTGTTGTATAAGCAATATGTTTTTTAAAAAATTTCTCTGTAACGGAGCTATCTAAATTTAAGATCCATTTTCTGAGTTTTTGGAAACAGCTCAAGGATAGTTCCCTCAGATA
>NZ_FNJW01000004.1 GCF_900102725.1 Carnobacterium viridans
AAAGACTTTGTTTAACAGAAGGAATTGCAAATAAGACTACTATTCCAATAATGATAGCTATAACTATAGATATTTTTTTTTTTCATTGCTACATTCTCCTATCCTTAATTTTAATAGTTTAAATACTCTCTAAAAAATGAAATAACAAAAATAACCTTATTAAAATAAGATTCGGGATACATAATTCTATGGAATTTCATGTATCTTTAAATTTAAAAAAAGACTGGAGAATTGAAAAAATGTTCAAAAGTTTAACTTATTCTACTAAAAATTTATTGGAGCTATATTTGATTTAATTTCTACTATCGTAATTGCTCTATTACCTTAAAACTATCATCTGAAATAGGTGTACTAAAATCGAGTTTACTAGTTATAAAGGGTAAAATAATTTTGATTTAACAAGGTTTTACATACACGACTTTATCTAATTTCATGTGTTAAAAACGATAATATCCTGTTATTTATTATTAGCAATTAAAAGTTTAAAAATGTTGTTTTATCTTCTCTGTCTGAAAACAGCGTCCGGAATAATTTGAGCTTGTGTATCTGAAATATAGAGAAAAAATAAGTTCTGGTATTCTTTATAGAGTTATAGTCGCTCCAAACATAAAAATAGAGCCTCGCTCTCTAGAAGCTTCAAGTCCTTTTAAATCAATTTTATAAGTAACGTTTTCTTTTAACAAACGATCTTTTTTAAATTTCTTTCTGTACATCCAAATGGTACGATAGAAGCTTAGAATAAGGACAAATAAAGTAGCAATAATTGCAATAACTAAGCTTGATAATTGGTTTTGACCAAAAGATAATAAATAGAACGCAGTAGCTAATAAAAAAAAAGTGCCAGAATAAAGAATAAGAATATTTTTTTTAGCTAGATATAAACTAGCTCGTACATATTCTTTCTCGAATATCAACATTGACATAAATCTTTTTCCTTTGCAGAAGATCAGTCAAATATAAACCTTCTTTCATTTTCTTGTAACTAAATTTATATATCGATGATAGATAAATCTAAATCTCTCTACTTTTAAGATGAAAAACAACCTTGGTTTAATAAGGTTCGAATACATAATTCTATACAATTTCATGTATTACTGTTTTTTGAAGTATACCTTATCAGAATTTATATGTTTTGAGACTAATTCTTTAAATAGGGAAATGTCTTTTTTAGAACCAAAATAGCTCTTGGGTAATGAAATGCAAAAGATTTAGAAAAATAAACAATAAAATCATGTTTGATTTCTCGAACTGAGTAAATACGATCCCAGTCACGATGACTATTCCCATTTGAAGCACTTAAATTAAGTCCTAAATCGTTTGCTTCAACCGTGAGTTCTTCTCTTAAATCATGGTCACTTCTAAATTCTTTTTTTTGCTTTAATAACTTACAGCAAAAAAAGAGAGTGGAACAGCAATTAAAAGGACAGATAATGCAGAAATAATAAAAATTCGTTAGCAACGAAAGATCTGTTAAAGTAAATAAATAGATCATTAATATTAAAAACCGCTAATTTAAAACTTTTATAGCATATTTCATTCTCATATATAAGAAAGTTCGAGTATAATCTTTTCTGTTACAGAGAATTTAACTAGAAACATTTTCTTCGTTATTCATAAACTACCTCCTGATAAAATAAGTAAAAAATTTAAAGTCATCTGTTGCTTTATTATAGCAAAGATAAAATAAGCTTGTTTAATTTAAAAAAAGAACCTTAAACTAATAAGGTTCTCAATACAATGAATCTATGTAATTTCATGTATCAATTAAAATTATTGATAGTATCTTTTAAGTTCTTTCCGTTCTACTAATTACTTTTTATTGTAATATTCTAATGCATGGGAGGTTTTAAAATGAAAAATAAAAGGCGTTTTAATTATTTTTTTAATAGGATGTGTAGTAGGAGTTATTCTTTACCTATTGATATCTTCATTACCTATTTTAAATTGAATCTACCAGAAAATAAGTACATAAATAAAACGAAAAAGCAGAGATCAAATAATAAATTGACCTTTGTTTTTTTATTTTTATTTCTAAAAATCATGAGAAAAAACAGCAAAAACGTCACACACTTGTCCGACAGTTTGTGCCACAAGTGCATGACAGAATGTCGGACAAGTGTGTGACGCTGTGCCACAAGTGTGGCACACAAGGCCTTTGAAAGGTTATTAAATCAATGTTTTCAAACATGATGAAAAATCGCTATATCAGCGATTTAGACGTCTTTTTTTTCACTAAGATTCATCAGGCACAGCCTGACAAGTCAACGTTTTGAAGCGAAGCGAAAATCGGACGACGTCGGAATCTCTTTATGCTCTTACCAAGAATTACCTAAATCTCATTTTATTTCCGCTACAATTTTTTTCTATTTTTGAATTTTCTTTTTTTCTTTGATTTTTTTCAAATGAGTGCAACGAATTTTTAAAATTGCGGAGCGATTTTCACACATTTTTTTAGCACAAACACGATATTTTTTTATCGTGTGTAAGTGCGCACTTATATTTATTTAGATCTTAGCACATACTCCAAATATTTTATTGGAGTATAAGTGCGCCCTTTCTTTTAAATTAATAAATCTATAATTAGCTATATCATTTTTTATTAGGAGGTGTATTTTTGAATAAAGAAATTATGAAAAACCACTTTTTTTATTAGCAATATTCAACTTTTCTATGGGAATGTTTTTTATTTTTCAAGATGAGATAATCGCCAGACTGCTGCTTATATTCTGCAATTAAATTTTATTATTTTACTTCACCTTGCTCGAAAAAATCAAAATAAAAAAGATAATTAAATACTTTAGGAGGTTTTTTTTTGGCAGATTACATAGTTTACGTTCTCGTTGCGATAATTGTTTTTGGTCATTTATTTAGTATTTTTAATATTATGTTAGGAAACTATACGTCTATATTTGTACGCTTTTTCTCTGTGGTCTCTGTTAAATCAAATCAACTTACAAGATTGTCTAAACCTCAACAGAAAAAGTTTAAATCTTTATTAGTTTTAGCTGGAATCCTACACATTTTAATTACCCTAGTGGTGCTTGGTGTTGCTTTATCAGACGCTGATTCAGGCATAACATTAATTTGTATTCTTTCTTACTCTGCTAATACTATGTTTTTTAGTTACCTTACACGTAAAGTTTTAGAGAGTAACTCTTGATTCAAAGTCAATAGCTAAAATAAGCTTTAAAATCATTTCTAAGCTACTTAAAAATCAAATGAGGGAAATATGTGTTTAGAAGGGTGAAATCTGTTAAACATGCTTTTTTTTGCGTTTAACGATGGGTATTCAACTAAGTTGCTGTCTGTTTTTGGTTTTTTCTGATTTTGGGTATGTAGGGCTTGCCCTGCACGAACGTAGAGAGCAGTAAACAAATATCATCCTTAAGCTGTTTTAACAATAAGCCATTTATCAGATTTTTAGACAGTCCCCTTTTTTCCTTGCAAATGGAGCGAAGCGACTTCTTTTGACCTTATAAGATAGTCCTTAGCTTGCGAAGCAAGGTTTCCTTTGAATGATCTGTTACTTGATTTTAAATGGTTATATGCGATAATAAAGGTACAAAAAGATATTCACGATAAAGCCAAAGACCAGTGGGGGCAACCTACTGGTCTTTTTTTCGTATTTTTCTATACGGGCAGGCTAGCTGTCTGTTTTGTCCTTGGAATCTAGCCATTTGATTATGCCATGGGCAATGACATTAATCAGGACTCCAAGTAAGACGTCAAAAAGTATATTCACAATAAAGCCTCCTTTCTTGCTGAATAGTTCAGCTTAAAAAGGTGACAGCTAAATAAGTATAGCAGTTACCACTATTTTTTAACCAATCCTTTTTTTCGCGCGTCTGCGTTTTATTACTTTTTATTAAATTCATTAACTTTATTAACTTTAAGGTCGCTATAAACACATATATACCAACGGTTTATAGACTCTATTGAAAGTTTTTATCCCTCTATTGAAAGTTTTTATCCCTCTATTGAAAGTTTTTATCCCTCTATCGAAAGTTTTTTATCCTCTTTCTATAAGCTTGAAATTAAAAACATATTCATATTGATTAGTTATGTAAGTTACGTTACTATTAACTTACAACTAACAAGGGGGTTCTTCTATGGCCGGGAGATTAAATAAAAAGGAAGTTCTGATTAGCAATGCAGATAGTATTAAAAGAGCAATGAGCTATCAACCTCAAAACTCAATCAAGGTTTGACCTTGAACCAAATGCAGTTGCTATCCTATGCGATTTATTCTACACAAAAAGATGGTTCGACAACTTTTATTAAGGCTGATTTCGAGAAGAATTTGGCATTGAAAAATATCAAACTAAGCATGCAAAGGTTGACGCCCAAAGAATACTAAGTATTCAAGCAGGTTGGAAGATTTAGAGAATGACTCATTCGAATACTGGAATGTTTTTAGGAAAATGAAATATGACAATGGTACCTTTACGTTTCTCTGGGATCCAGAAATCACACCACATATATTAGACTTGAAAGATAGGTATGTCTTGACTGACTTGACTGTCACTGCGAAATTCAAAGTGGTTTTAGTTGGACTTTGTACGACCACTTGAGAGGTTCATACGGCTGTGGTATAGTCTTTGACAAAAGATACTATCATGGAAATTTTTGGTGTCGATGAAAAGAAAAGTTATCGTGAAAATACGGGCTTCTGAAGAAATATGTTCTCGATGTCGCGATTGCTGAAATCAATAAATTTACCGAGTTAGAAGTGAAGTATGAAGAGATAAAAAAAGGTCGTTCAATTACTGGATTCAAATTGATTTGGAGTACTGGTAAAGGAATTTCAAAAGCTTCTCAGAAGCAAATTGATATATTATTTAGTATGGCAGATGTAGTTTTGAACGATATACTAATGTATGCAGAAATTAATGATAAAACGAATAGAGAAAGAGCTTTATCTATTATCCGAGATTTTCAGACAATGAGAGCCCGTTACTTAGACCAAGAAGTAGGATTAACAGCTGATCATTGTAGCAAACTTACTAAAAAAGCAAATGACGACTTAGAAGCTTTAAATTTTCTACTCGAAACGGAAGGGAAAGAACCACTTAATCCTAAAGTTCCGTTGTTTAATTGGCTTAAAAATTAATTATTTAAACAGGAGCGTATAAAATGAGTTACAAGTCACGAAAAAGAAAATCAGAGAATAGAAAAAACATACAACTATTTTACAATTTAGTTAAACAATCAAAAGAATGGGCTATTAGCCAGTATGGTGTAAAGATTGATATACCTGTATTTTTAAATACTAAAAAAGAAGATTCTCTTTTAAAAAATAACCAATCTGGTTATATGCTTTCTTCGTCTGAAGATGTTCCCCAAAAAATAGTTATTTCTAAAGATTTTTTAGAAAAGAATAAAACAATAGATATTCAAGGAACTATTAAACATGAATTTTTGCATTACATTGGGTGGAAACTTGATAAAGATTTTGACGATGGAGATGAGTGGTTTGAAAATCAACTTGCAAGAAACTTACTTTACAGCAACTATAATATCTTTTTAAATTATGCTCTATTGAGTTAAGTTCAAGTTATTCTTTTAATCTAAAAAATTTTATTCATAATAAGTAAAATTTATAGTTGTATGTATAGGATATAAACCTGTCCAGTAATAGAGAGAAGGCATAACAAGGAGAGTTAACATGAGTAAAAAAACAATTAAAGAATTAGCAGAAGAAATAGGTGTGAGCAAAACAGCAATTTCGAAAAAAGTAACAGAAACACAAAAGAAGAAATGGTTTACGAAAATCGGAAACCAGTTTGTGATAAGCGAAGAAGGTCAAAAAGTTATTAAATCAATGTTTATTTCGGATAAAAAAAACCAATCGCAAACTGATAAGCAAACTAGTTTCCGAAATAACGAAAACCAAGTTTACGACTCATATTTCTATCAAGAACAGCTTTTAGCTAAAGACAAGCAGATAGATATGCTTCAAAAACTACTAAAAGAACAACAAAATCTATTGGACCAGCAACAACGTCTTACCTTACAAACTAATAAGCAAATTGAACAACTGCAGTTAGAATCAAATAAAAAAGTAGAATATGATTTCACCCAAACAGATCAATATGTTTCTAACGCTGCAACTGAAGATAATACCGAACCAGCACAAGTAAAAAAAGGCTTTTTCAGTCGTCTGTTTAGCAAAAAGGGATAGTCGATTGTAACGCTGTTAAAAATGAAATCATGTATTGAACGAGAGTAAAGAAAAAGAACCCTATGGGAATAGGATTCCGGATACACGTTTTTATCCAATTTCATGTATTAAAAATAATAACTCTTTTTTGATCTTGATATAGGAATCAGGAAAAAGATATTATTTTTTTTGGTTGCTTTTTCCCAACTTCTAATTACACTGACAATAATTACTAGTGGCAAAAAATAAAGACTTTGTTTAACAGAAGGAATTGCAAATAAGACTACTATTCCAATAATGATAGCTATAACTATAGATATTTTTGTTATTTTCATTGCTACATTCTCCTATCCTTAATTTTAATAGTTTAAATATACTCTCTAAAAAATGAAATAACAAAAATAACCTTATTAAAATAAGATTCGGGATACATAATTCTATGGAATTTCATGTATCTTTAAATTTAAAAAAGACTGGAGAATTGAAAAATATGTTCAAAAGTTTAACTTATTCTACTAAAAATTTATTGGAGCTATATTTGATTTAATTTCTACTATCGTAATTGCTCTATTACCTTAAAACTATCATCTGAAATAGGGTGTACTAAAATCGAGTTTACTAGTTATAAAGGGTAAAATAATTTTTGATTTAACAAGGTTTTACATACACGACTTTATCTAATTTCATGTGTTAAAAACGATATTATCCTGTTATTTATTATTAGCAATTAAAAGTTTAAAATGTTGTTTATCTTCTTCTGTCTGAAAACAGCGTTCCGGAATAATTTGAGCTTGTGTATCTGAAATATAGAGAAGAAATAAGTCTTGGTATTCTTTTATAGAGTTATAGTCGCTCCAAGACATAAAAATAGAGCCTCGCTCTCTAGAAGCTTCAAGTCCTTTTAAATCAATTTTATAAGTAACGTTTTCTTTTAACAAACGATCTTTTTTAAATTTCTTTCTGTACATCCAAATGGTACGATAGAAGCTTAGAATAAGGACAAATAAAGTAGCAATAATTGCAATAACTAAGCTTGATAATTGGTTTTGACCAAAAGATAATAAATAGAACGCAGTAGCTAATAAAAAAAAGTGCCAGAATAAAGAATAAGAATATTTTTTTTAGCTAGATATAAACTAGCTCGTACATATTCTTTCTCGGAAATATCAACATTGACATAAATCTCTTTTTCCTTTGCAGAAGGATCAGTCAAATTATAACCTTCTTTCCATATTTTCTTTGTACTAAATTTATTATATCGTATTGATAGATAAATCTAAATCTCTCTACTTTTAAGATGAAAAACAACCTTGGTTTAATAAGGTTCTGAATACATAATTCTATACAATTTCATGTATTACTGTTTTTTGAAGTATACCTTATCAGAATTTATATGTTTTGAGACTAATTCTTTAAATAGGGAAATGTCTTTTTTAGAACCAAAATAGCTCTTGGGTAATGAAAATGCAAAAGATTTAGAAAAATAAACAATAAAATCATGTTTGATTTCTCGAACTGAGTAAATACGATCCCAGTCACGATGACTATTCCCATTTGAAGCACTTAAATTAAGTCCTAAATCGTTTGCTTCAACCGTGAGTTCTTCTCTTAAATCATGGTCACTTCTAAATTCTTTTTTTGCTTTATAACTTACAGCAAAAAAAGAGAGTGGAACAGCAATTAAAAGGACAGATAATGCAGAAATAATAAAATTCGTTAGCAACGAAAGATCTGTTAAAGTAAATAAATAGATCATTAATATTAAAAAACCGCTAATTAAAACTTTTATAGCATATTTCATTCTCATATATAAGAAAGTTCGAGTATAATCTTTTTCTGTTACAGAGAATTTAACTAGAACATTTTCTTCGTTATTCATAAACTACCTCCTGATAAAATAAGTAAAAAAATTTAAGTCATCTGTTGCTTTTATTATAGCAAAGATAAAATAAGCTTTGTTTAATTTAAAAAAAGAACCTTAAACTAATAAGGTTCTCAATACATGAATCTATGTAATTTCATGTATCAATTAAAATTATTGATAGTATCTTTTAAGTTCTTTCCGTTCTACTAATTACTTTTTATTGTAATATTCTAATGCATGGGAGGTTTTAAAATGAAAAATAAAAGGCGTTTAATTATTTTTTTAATAGGATGTGTAGTAGGAGTTATTCTTTACCTATTGATATCTTCATTACCTATTTTAAATTGAATCTAACCAGAAAATAAGTACATAAATAAAACGAAAAAGCAGAGATCAAATAATAAATTGACCTTTGTTTTTTTTATTTTTATTTCTAAAAATCATGAGAAAAAAACAGCAAAAACGTCACACACTTGTCCGACAGTTTGTGCCACAAGTGCATGACAGAATGTCGGACAAGTGTGTGACGCTGTGCCACAAGTGTGGCACACAAGGCCTTTGAAAGGTTATTAAATCAATGTTTTCAAACATGATGAAAAATCGCTATATCAGCGATTTAGACGTCTTTTTTTTCACTAAGATTCATCAGGCACAGCCTGACAAGTCAACGTTTTGAAGCGAAGCGAAAATCGGACGACGTCGGAATCTCTTTATGCTCTTACCAAGAATTACCTAAATCTCATTTTATTTCCGCTACAATTTTTTTCTATTTTTGAATTTTCTTTTTTTCTTTGATTTTTTTCAAATGAGTGCAACGAATTTTTAAAATTGCGGAGCGATTTTTCACACATTTTTTTAGCACAAACACGATATTTTTTTATCGTGTGTAAGTGCGCACTTATATTTATTTTAGATCTTAGCACATACTCCAAATATTTTATTGGAGTATAAGTGCGCCCTTTCTTTTTAAATTAATAAATCTATAATTAGCTATATCATTTTTTATTAGGAGGTGTATTTTTGAATAAAGAAATTATGAAAAACCCACTTTTTTTATTAGCAATATTCAACTTTTCTATGGGAATGTTTTTTATTTTTCAAGATGAGATAATCGCCAGACCTGCTGCTTATATTCTGCAATTAAATTTTATTATTTTACTTCACCTTGCTCGAAAAAATCAAAATAAAAAAGATAATTAAATACTTTAGGAGGTTTTTTTTTGGCAGATTACATAGTTTACGTTCTCGTTGCGATAATTGTTTTTGGTCATTTATTTAGTATTTTTAATATTATGTTAGGAAACTATACGTCTATATTTGTACGCTTTTTCTCTGTGGTCTCTGTTAAATCAAATCAACTTACAAGATTGTCTAAACCTCAACAGAAAAAGTTTAAATCTTTATTAGTTTTAGCTGGAATCCTACACATTTTAATTACCCTAGTGGTGCTTGGTGTTGCTTTATCAGACGCTGATTCAGGCATAACATTAATTTGTATTCTTTCTTACTCTGCTAATACTATGTTTTTTAGTTACCTTACACGTAAAGTTTTAGAGAGTAACTCTTGATTCAAAGTCAATAGCTAAAATAAGCTTTAAAATCATTTCTAAGCTACTTTAAAAATCAAATGAGGGAAATATGTGTTTAGAAGGGTGAAATCTGTTAAACATGCTTTTTTTTGCGTTTAACGATGGGTATTCAACTAAGTTGCTGTCTGTTTTTTGGTTTTTTCTGATTTTGGGTATGTAGGGCTTGCCCTGCACGAACGTAGAGAGCAGTAAACAAATATCATCCTTAAGCTGTTTTAACAATAAGCCCATTTATCAGATTTTTAGACAGTCCCCTTTTTTCCTTGCAAATGGAGCGAAGCGACTTCTTTTGACCTTATAAGATAGTCCTTAGCTTGCGAAGCAAGGTTTCCTTTGAATGATCTGTTACTTGATTTTAAATGGTTATATGCGATAATAAAGGTACAAAAAGATATTCACGATAAAGCCAAAGACCAGTGGGGGGCAACCTACTGGTCTTTTTTTTCGTATTTTTCTATACGGGCAGGCTAGCTGTCTGTTTTGTCCTTGGAATCTAGCCATTTGATTATGCCATGGGCAATGACATTAATCAGGACTCCAAGTAAGACGTCAAAAAGTATATTCACAATAAAGCCTCCTTTCTTGCTGAATAGTTCAGCTTAAAAAGGTGACAGCTAAATAAGTATAGCAGTTACCACTATTTTTTAACCAATCCTTTTTTTTCGCGCGTCTGCGTATTTATTACTTTTTATTAAATTCATTAACTTTATTAACTTTAAGGTCGCTATAAACACATATATACCAACGGTTTATAGACTCTATTGAAAGTTTTTTATCCCTCTATTGAAAGTTTTTTATCCCTCTATTGAAAGTTTTTTATCCCTCTATCGAAAGTTTTTTATCCCTCTTTCTATAAGCTTGAAATTAAAAACATATTCATATTGATTAGTTATGTAAGTTACGTTACTATTAACTTACAACTAACAAGGGGGTTCTTCTATGGCCGGGAGATTAAATAAAAAGGAAGTTCTGATTAGCAATGCAGATAGTATTAAAAAGAGCAATGAGCTATCAACCTCAAAACTCAATCAAGGTTTGACCTTGAACCAAATGCAGTTGCTATCCTATGCGATTTATTCTACACAAAAAGATGGTTCGACAACTTTTATTAAGGCTGATTTCGAGAAGAAATTTGGCATTGAAAAATATCAAACTAAGCATGCAAAGGTTGACGCCCAAAGAATACTAAGTATTCAAGCAGGGTTGGAAGATTTAGAGAATGACTCATTCGAATACTGGAATGTTTTTAGGAAAATGAAATATGACAATGGTACCTTTACGTTTCTCTGGGATCCAGAAATCACACCACATATATTAGACTTGAAAGATAGGTATGTCTTGACTGACTTGACTGTCACTGCGAAATTCAAAAGTGGTTTTAGTTGGACTTTGTACGACCACTTGAGAGGTTCATACGGCTGTTGGTATAAGTCTTTGACAAAAGATACTATCATGGAAATTTTTGGTGTCGATGAAAAGAAAAGTTATCGTGAAAATACGGGGCTTCTGAAGAAATATGTTCTCGATGTCGCGATTGCTGAAATCAATAAATTTACCGAGTTAGAAGTGAAGTATGAAGAGATAAAAAAAGGTCGTTCAATTACTGGATTCAAATTGATTTGGAGTACTGGTAAAGGAATTTCAAAAGCTTCTCAGAAGCAAATTGATATATTATTTAGTATGGCAGATGTAGTTTTGAACGATATACTAATGTATGCAGAAATTAATGATAAAACGAATAGAGAAAGAGCTTTATCTATTATCCGAGATTTTCAGACAATGAGAGCCCGTTACTTAGACCAAGAAGTAGGATTAACAGCTGATCATTGTAGCAAACTTACTAAAAAAGCAAATGACGACTTAGAAGCTTTAAATTTTCTACTCGAAACGGAAGGGAAAGAACCACTTAATCCTAAAGTTCCGTTGTTTAATTGGCTTAAAAATTAATTATTTAAACAGGAGCGTATAAAATGAGTTACAAGTCACGAAAAAGAAAATCAGAGAATAGAAAAAACATACAACTATTTTACAATTTAGTTAAACAATCAAAAGAATGGGCTATTAGCCAGTATGGTGTAAAGATTGATATACCTGTATTTTTAAATACTAAAAAAGAAGATTCTCTTTTAAAAAATAACCAATCTGGTTATATGCTTTCTTCGTCTGAAGATGTTCCCCAAAAAATAGTTATTTCTAAAGATTTTTTAGAAAAGAATAAAACAATAGATATTCAAGGAACTATTAAACATGAATTTTTGCATTACATTGGGTGGAAACTTGATAAAGATTTTGACGATGGAGATGAGTGGTTTGAAAATCAACTTGCAAGAAACTTACTTTACAGCAACTATAATATCTTTTTAAATTATGCTCTATTGAGTTAAGTTCAAGTTATTCTTTTAATCTAAAAAATTTTATTCATAATAAGTAAAATTTATAGTTGTATGTATAGGATATAAACCTGTCCAGTAATAGAGAGAAGGCATAACAAGGAGAGTTAACATGAGTAAAAAAACAATTAAAGAATTAGCAGAAGAAATAGGTGTGAGCAAAACAGCAATTTCGAAAAAAGTAACAGAAACACAAAAGAAGAAATGGTTTACGAAAATCGGAAACCAGTTTGTGATAAGCGAAGAAGGTCAAAAAGTTATTAAATCAATGTTTATTTCGGATAAAAAAAACCAATCGCAAACTGATAAGCAAACTAGTTTCCGAAATAACGAAAACCAAGTTTACGACTCATATTTCTATCAAGAACAGCTTTTAGCTAAAGACAAGCAGATAGATATGCTTCAAAAACTACTAAAAGAACAACAAAATCTATTGGACCAGCAACAACGTCTTACCTTACAAACTAATAAGCAAATTGAACAACTGCAGTTAGAATCAAATAAAAAAGTAGAATATGATTTCACCCAAACAGATCAATATGTTTCTAACGCTGCAACTGAAGATAATACCGAACCAGCACAAGTAAAAAAAGGCTTTTTCAGTCGTCTGTTTAGCAAAAAGGGATAGTCGATTGTAACGCTGTTAAAAATGAAATCATGTATTGAACGAGAGTAAAGAAAAAGAACCCTATGGGAATAGGATTCCGGATACACGTTTTTATCCAATTTCATGTATTAAAAATAATAACTCTTTTTTGATCTTGATATAGGAATCAGGAAAAAGATATTATTTTTTTTTGGTTGCTTTTTCCCAACTTCTAATTACACTGACAATAATTACTAGTGGCAAAAAATAAAGACTTTGTTTAACAGAAGGAATTGCAAATAAGACTACTATTCCAATAATGATAGCTATAACTATAGATATTTTTGTTATTTTCATTGCTACATTCTCCTATCCTTAATTTTAATAGTTTAAATATACTCTCTAAAAAATGAAATAACAAAAATAACCTTATTAAAATAAGATTCGGGATACATAATTCTATGGAATTTCATGTATCTTTAAATTTAAAAAAGACTGGAGAATTGAAAAATATGTTCAAAAGTTTAACTTATTCTACTAAAAATTTATTGGAGCTATATTTGATTTAATTTCTACTATCGTAATTGCTCTATTACCTTAAAACTATCATCTGAAATAGGGTGTACTAAAATCGAGTTTACTAGTTATAAAGGGTAAAATAATTTTTGATTTAACAAGGTTTTACATACACGACTTTATCTAATTTCATGTGTTAAAAACGATATTATCCTGTTATTTATTATTAGCAATTAAAAGTTTAAAATGTTGTTTATCTTCTTCTGTCTGAAAACAGCGTTCCGGAATAATTTGAGCTTGTGTATCTGAAATATAGAGAAGAAATAAGTCTTGGTATTCTTTTATAGAGTTATAGTCGCTCCAAGACATAAAAATAGAGCCTCGCTCTCTAGAAGCTTCAAGTCCTTTTAAATCAATTTTATAAGTAACGTTTTCTTTTAACAAACGATCTTTTTTAAATTTCTTTCTGTACATCCAAATGGTACGATAGAAGCTTAGAATAAGGACAAATAAAGTAGCAATAATTGCAATAACTAAGCTTGATAATTGGTTTTGACCAAAAGATAATAAATAGAACGCAGTAGCTAATAAAAAAAAAGTGCCAGAATAAAGAATAAGAATATTTTTTTTAGCTAGATATAAACTAGCTCGTACATATTCTTTCTCGGAAATATCAACATTGACATAAATCTCTTTTTCCTTTGCAGAAGGATCAGTCAAATTATAACCTTCTTTCCATATTTTCTTTGTACTAAATTTATTATATCGTATTGATAGATAAATCTAAATCTCTCTACTTTTAAGATGAAAAACAACCTTGGTTTAATAAGGTTCTGAATACATAATTCTATACAATTTCATGTATTACTGTTTTTTGAAGTATACCTTATCAGAATTTATATGTTTTGAGACTAATTCTTTAAATAGGGAAATGTCTTTTTTAGAACCAAAATAGCTCTTGGGTAATGAAAATGCAAAAGATTTAGAAAAATAAACAATAAAATCATGTTTGATTTCTCGAACTGAGTAAATACGATCCCAGTCACGATGACTATTCCCATTTGAAGCACTTAAATTAAGTCCTAAATCGTTTGCTTCAACCGTGAGTTCTTCTCTTAAATCATGGTCACTTCTAAATTCTTTTTTTGCTTTATAACTTACAGCAAAAAAAGAGAGTGGAACAGCAATTAAAAGGACAGATAATGCAGAAATAATAAAATTCGTTAGCAACGAAAGATCTGTTAAAGTAAATAAATAGATCATTAATATTAAAAAACCGCTAATTAAAACTTTTATAGCATATTTCATTCTCATATATAAGAAAGTTCGAGTATAATCTTTTTCTGTTACAGAGAATTTAACTAGAACATTTTCTTCGTTATTCATAAACTACCTCCTGATAAAATAAGTAAAAAAATTTAAGTCATCTGTTGCTTTTATTATAGCAAAGATAAAATAAGCTTTGTTTAATTTAAAAAAAGAACCTTAAACTAATAAGGTTCTCAATACATGAATCTATGTAATTTCATGTATCAATTAAAATTATTGATAGTATCTTTTAAGTTCTTTCCGTTCTACTAATTACTTTTTATTGTAATATTCTAATGCATGGGAGGTTTTAAAATGAAAAATAAAAGGCGTTTAATTATTTTTTTAATAGGATGTGTAGTAGGAGTTATTCTTTACCTATTGATATCTTCATTACCTATTTTAAATTGAATCTAACCAGAAAATAAGTACATAAATAAAACGAAAAAGCAGAGATCAAATAATAAATTGACCTTTGTTTTTTTTATTTTTATTTCTAAAAATCATGAGAAAAAAACAGCAAAAACGTCACACACTTGTCCGACAGTTTGTGCCACAAGTGCATGACAGAATGTCGGACAAGTGTGTGACGCTGTGCCACAAGTGTGGCACACAAGGCCTTTGAAAGGTTATTAAATCAATGTTTTCAAACATGATGAAAAATCGCTATATCAGCGATTTAGACGTCTTTTTTTTCACTAAGATTCATCAGGCACAGCCTGACAAGTCAACGTTTTGAAGCGAAGCGAAAATCGGACGACGTCGGAATCTCTTTATGCTCTTACCAAGAATTACCTAAATCTCATTTTATTTCCGCTACAATTTTTTTCTATTTTTGAATTTTCTTTTTTTCTTTGATTTTTTTCAAATGAGTGCAACGAATTTTTAAAATTGCGGAGCGATTTTTCACACATTTTTTTAGCACAAACACGATATTTTTTTATCGTGTGTAAGTGCGCACTTATATTTATTTTAGATCTTAGCACATACTCCAAATATTTTATTGGAGTATAAGTGCGCCCTTTCTTTTTAAATTAATAAATCTATAATTAGCTATATCATTTTTTATTAGGAGGTGTATTTTTGAATAAAGAAATTATGAAAAACCCACTTTTTTTATTAGCAATATTCAACTTTTCTATGGGAATGTTTTTTATTTTTCAAGATGAGATAATCGCCAGACCTGCTGCTTATATTCTGCAATTAAATTTTATTATTTTACTTCACCTTGCTCGAAAAAATCAAAATAAAAAAGATAATTAAATACTTTAGGAGGTTTTTTTTTGGCAGATTACATAGTTTACGTTCTCGTTGCGATAATTGTTTTTGGTCATTTATTTAGTATTTTTAATATTATGTTAGGAAACTATACGTCTATATTTGTACGCTTTTTCTCTGTGGTCTCTGTTAAATCAAATCAACTTACAAGATTGTCTAAACCTCAACAGAAAAAGTTTAAATCTTTATTAGTTTTAGCTGGAATCCTACACATTTTAATTACCCTAGTGGTGCTTGGTGTTGCTTTATCAGACGCTGATTCAGGCATAACATTAATTTGTATTCTTTCTTACTCTGCTAATACTATGTTTTTTAGTTACCTTACACGTAAAGTTTTAGAGAGTAACTCTTGATTCAAAGTCAATAGCTAAAATAAGCTTTAAAATCATTTCTAAGCTACTTTAAAAATCAAATGAGGGAAATATGTGTTTAGAAGGGTGAAATCTGTTAAACATGCTTTTTTTTGCGTTTAACGATGGGTATTCAACTAAGTTGCTGTCTGTTTTTTGGTTTTTTCTGATTTTGGGTATGTAGGGCTTGCCCTGCACGAACGTAGAGAGCAGTAAACAAATATCATCCTTAAGCTGTTTTAACAATAAGCCCATTTATCAGATTTTTAGACAGTCCCCTTTTTTCCTTGCAAATGGAGCGAAGCGACTTCTTTTGACCTTATAAGATAGTCCTTAGCTTGCGAAGCAAGGTTTCCTTTGAATGATCTGTTACTTGATTTTAAATGGTTATATGCGATAATAAAGGTACAAAAAGATATTCACGATAAAGCCAAAGACCAGTGGGGGGCAACCTACTGGTCTTTTTTTTCGTATTTTTCTATACGGGCAGGCTAGCTGTCTGTTTTGTCCTTGGAATCTAGCCATTTGATTATGCCATGGGCAATGACATTAATCAGGACTCCAAGTAAGACGTCAAAAAGTATATTCACAATAAAGCCTCCTTTCTTGCTGAATAGTTCAGCTTAAAAAGGTGACAGCTAAATAAGTATAGCAGTTACCACTATTTTTTAACCAATCCTTTTTTTTCGCGCGTCTGCGTATTTATTACTTTTTATTAAATTCATTAACTTTATTAACTTTAAGGTCGCTATAAACACATATATACCAACGGTTTATAGACTCTATTGAAAGTTTTTTATCCCTCTATTGAAAGTTTTTTATCCCTCTATTGAAAGTTTTTTATCCCTCTATCGAAAGTTTTTTATCCCTCTTTCTATAAGCTTGAAATTAAAAACATATTCATATTGATTAGTTATGTAAGTTACGTTACTATTAACTTACAACTAACAAGGGGGTTCTTCTATGGCCGGGAGATTAAATAAAAAGGAAGTTCTGATTAGCAATGCAGATAGTATTAAAAAGAGCAATGAGCTATCAACCTCAAAACTCAATCAAGGTTTGACCTTGAACCAAATGCAGTTGCTATCCTATGCGATTTATTCTACACAAAAAGATGGTTCGACAACTTTTATTAAGGCTGATTTCGAGAAGAAATTTGGCATTGAAAAATATCAAACTAAGCATGCAAAGGTTGACGCCCAAAGAATACTAAGTATTCAAGCAGGGTTGGAAGATTTAGAGAATGACTCATTCGAATACTGGAATGTTTTTAGGAAAATGAAATATGACAATGGTACCTTTACGTTTCTCTGGGATCCAGAAATCACACCACATATATTAGACTTGAAAGATAGGTATGTCTTGACTGACTTGACTGTCACTGCGAAATTCAAAAGTGGTTTTAGTTGGACTTTGTACGACCACTTGAGAGGTTCATACGGCTGTTGGTATAAGTCTTTGACAAAAGATACTATCATGGAAATTTTTGGTGTCGATGAAAAGAAAAGTTATCGTGAAAATACGGGGCTTCTGAAGAAATATGTTCTCGATGTCGCGATTGCTGAAATCAATAAATTTACCGAGTTAGAAGTGAAGTATGAAGAGATAAAAAAAGGTCGTTCAATTACTGGATTCAAATTGATTTGGAGTACTGGTAAAGGAATTTCAAAAGCTTCTCAGAAGCAAATTGATATATTATTTAGTATGGCAGATGTAGTTTTGAACGATATACTAATGTATGCAGAAATTAATGATAAAACGAATAGAGAAAGAGCTTTATCTATTATCCGAGATTTTCAGACAATGAGAGCCCGTTACTTAGACCAAGAAGTAGGATTAACAGCTGATCATTGTAGCAAACTTACTAAAAAAGCAAATGACGACTTAGAAGCTTTAAATTTTCTACTCGAAACGGAAGGGAAAGAACCACTTAATCCTAAAGTTCCGTTGTTTAATTGGCTTAAAAATTAATTATTTAAACAGGAGCGTATAAAATGAGTTACAAGTCACGAAAAAGAAAATCAGAGAATAGAAAAAACATACAACTATTTTACAATTTAGTTAAACAATCAAAAGAATGGGCTATTAGCCAGTATGGTGTAAAGATTGATATACCTGTATTTTTAAATACTAAAAAAGAAGATTCTCTTTTAAAAAATAACCAATCTGGTTATATGCTTTCTTCGTCTGAAGATGTTCCCCAAAAAATAGTTATTTCTAAAGATTTTTTAGAAAAGAATAAAACAATAGATATTCAAGGAACTATTAAACATGAATTTTTGCATTACATTGGGTGGAAACTTGATAAAGATTTTGACGATGGAGATGAGTGGTTTGAAAATCAACTTGCAAGAAACTTACTTTACAGCAACTATAATATCTTTTTAAATTATGCTCTATTGAGTTAAGTTCAAGTTATTCTTTTAATCTAAAAAATTTTATTCATAATAAGTAAAATTTATAGTTGTATGTATAGGATATAAACCTGTCCAGTAATAGAGAGAAGGCATAACAAGGAGAGTTAACATGAGTAAAAAAACAATTAAAGAATTAGCAGAAGAAATAGGTGTGAGCAAAACAGCAATTTCGAAAAAAGTAACAGAAACACAAAAGAAGAAATGGTTTACGAAAATCGGAAACCAGTTTGTGATAAGCGAAGAAGGTCAAAAAGTTATTAAATCAATGTTTATTTCGGATAAAAAAAACCAATCGCAAACTGATAAGCAAACTAGTTTCCGAAATAACGAAAACCAAGTTTACGACTCATATTTCTATCAAGAACAGCTTTTAGCTAAAGACAAGCAGATAGATATGCTTCAAAAACTACTAAAAGAACAACAAAATCTATTGGACCAGCAACAACGTCTTACCTTACAAACTAATAAGCAAATTGAACAACTGCAGTTAGAATCAAATAAAAAAGTAGAATATGATTTCACCCAAACAGATCAATATGTTTCTAACGCTGCAACTGAAGATAATACCGAACCAGCACAAGTAAAAAAAGGCTTTTTCAGTCGTCTGTTTAGCAAAAAGGGATAGTCGATTGTAACGCTGTTAAAAATGAAATCATGTATTGAACGAGAGTAAAGAAAAAGAACCCTATGGGAATAGGATTCCGGATACACGTTTTTATCCAATTTCATGTATTAAAAATAATAACTCTTTTTTGATCTTGATATAGGAATCAGGAAAAAGATATTATTTTTTTTTGGTTGCTTTTTCCCAACTTCTAATTACACTGACAATAATTACTAGTGGCAAAAAATAAAGACTTTGTTTAACAGAAGGAATTGCAAATAAGACTACTATTCCAATAATGATAGCTATAACTATAGATATTTTTGTTATTTTCATTGCTACATTCTCCTATCCTTAATTTTAATAGTTTAAATATACTCTCTAAAAAATGAAATAACAAAAATAACCTTATTAAAATAAGATTCGGGATACATAATTCTATGGAATTTCATGTATCTTTAAATTTAAAAAAGACTGGAGAATTGAAAAATATGTTCAAAAGTTTAACTTATTCTACTAAAAATTTATTGGAGCTATATTTGATTTAATTTCTACTATCGTAATTGCTCTATTACCTTAAAACTATCATCTGAAATAGGGTGTACTAAAATCGAGTTTACTAGTTATAAAGGGTAAAATAATTTTTGATTTAACAAGGTTTTACATACACGACTTTATCTAATTTCATGTGTTAAAAACGATATTATCCTGTTATTTATTATTAGCAATTAAAAGTTTAAAATGTTGTTTATCTTCTTCTGTCTGAAAACAGCGTTCCGGAATAATTTGAGCTTGTGTATCTGAAATATAGAGAAGAAATAAGTCTTGGTATTCTTTTATAGAGTTATAGTCGCTCCAAGACATAAAAATAGAGCCTCGCTCTCTAGAAGCTTCAAGTCCTTTTAAATCAATTTTATAAGTAACGTTTTCTTTTAACAAACGATCTTTTTTAAATTTCTTTCTGTACATCCAAATGGTACGATAGAAGCTTAGAATAAGGACAAATAAAGTAGCAATAATTGCAATAACTAAGCTTGATAATTGGTTTTGACCAAAAGATAATAAATAGAACGCAGTAGCTAATAAAAAAAAAGTGCCAGAATAAAGAATAAGAATATTTTTTTTAGCTAGATATAAACTAGCTCGTACATATTCTTTCTCGGAAATATCAACATTGACATAAATCTCTTTTTCCTTTGCAGAAGGATCAGTCAAATTATAACCTTCTTTCCATATTTTCTTTGTACTAAATTTATTATATCGTATTGATAGATAAATCTAAATCTCTCTACTTTTAAGATGAAAAACAACCTTGGTTTAATAAGGTTCTGAATACATAATTCTATACAATTTCATGTATTACTGTTTTTTGAAGTATACCTTATCAGAATTTATATGTTTTGAGACTAATTCTTTAAATAGGGAAATGTCTTTTTTAGAACCAAAATAGCTCTTGGGTAATGAAAATGCAAAAGATTTAGAAAAATAAACAATAAAATCATGTTTGATTTCTCGAACTGAGTAAATACGATCCCAGTCACGATGACTATTCCCATTTGAAGCACTTAAATTAAGTCCTAAATCGTTTGCTTCAACCGTGAGTTCTTCTCTTAAATCATGGTCACTTCTAAATTCTTTTTTTGCTTTATAACTTACAGCAAAAAAAGAGAGTGGAACAGCAATTAAAAGGACAGATAATGCAGAAATAATAAAATTCGTTAGCAACGAAAGATCTGTTAAAGTAAATAAATAGATCATTAATATTAAAAAACCGCTAATTAAAACTTTTATAGCATATTTCATTCTCATATATAAGAAAGTTCGAGTATAATCTTTTTCTGTTACAGAGAATTTAACTAGAACATTTTCTTCGTTATTCATAAACTACCTCCTGATAAAATAAGTAAAAAAATTTAAGTCATCTGTTGCTTTTATTATAGCAAAGATAAAATAAGCTTTGTTTAATTTAAAAAAAGAACCTTAAACTAATAAGGTTCTCAATACATGAATCTATGTAATTTCATGTATCAATTAAAATTATTGATAGTATCTTTTAAGTTCTTTCCGTTCTACTAATTACTTTTTATTGTAATATTCTAATGCATGGGAGGTTTTAAAATGAAAAATAAAAGGCGTTTAATTATTTTTTTAATAGGATGTGTAGTAGGAGTTATTCTTTACCTATTGATATCTTCATTACCTATTTTAAATTGAATCTAACCAGAAAATAAGTACATAAATAAAACGAAAAAGCAGAGATCAAATAATAAATTGACCTTTGTTTTTTTTATTTTTATTTCTAAAAATCATGAGAAAAAAACAGCAAAAACGTCACACACTTGTCCGACAGTTTGTGCCACAAGTGCATGACAGAATGTCGGACAAGTGTGTGACGCTGTGCCACAAGTGTGGCACACAAGGCCTTTGAAAGGTTATTAAATCAATGTTTTCAAACATGATGAAAAATCGCTATATCAGCGATTTAGACGTCTTTTTTTTCACTAAGATTCATCAGGCACAGCCTGACAAGTCAACGTTTTGAAGCGAAGCGAAAATCGGACGACGTCGGAATCTCTTTATGCTCTTACCAAGAATTACCTAAATCTCATTTTATTTCCGCTACAATTTTTTTCTATTTTTGAATTTTCTTTTTTTCTTTGATTTTTTTCAAATGAGTGCAACGAATTTTTAAAATTGCGGAGCGATTTTTCACACATTTTTTTAGCACAAACACGATATTTTTTTATCGTGTGTAAGTGCGCACTTATATTTATTTTAGATCTTAGCACATACTCCAAATATTTTATTGGAGTATAAGTGCGCCCTTTCTTTTTAAATTAATAAATCTATAATTAGCTATATCATTTTTTATTAGGAGGTGTATTTTTGAATAAAGAAATTATGAAAAACCCACTTTTTTTATTAGCAATATTCAACTTTTCTATGGGAATGTTTTTTATTTTTCAAGATGAGATAATCGCCAGACCTGCTGCTTATATTCTGCAATTAAATTTTATTATTTTACTTCACCTTGCTCGAAAAAATCAAAATAAAAAAGATAATTAAATACTTTAGGAGGTTTTTTTTTGGCAGATTACATAGTTTACGTTCTCGTTGCGATAATTGTTTTTGGTCATTTATTTAGTATTTTTAATATTATGTTAGGAAACTATACGTCTATATTTGTACGCTTTTTCTCTGTGGTCTCTGTTAAATCAAATCAACTTACAAGATTGTCTAAACCTCAACAGAAAAAGTTTAAATCTTTATTAGTTTTAGCTGGAATCCTACACATTTTAATTACCCTAGTGGTGCTTGGTGTTGCTTTATCAGACGCTGATTCAGGCATAACATTAATTTGTATTCTTTCTTACTCTGCTAATACTATGTTTTTTAGTTACCTTACACGTAAAGTTTTAGAGAGTAACTCTTGATTCAAAGTCAATAGCTAAAATAAGCTTTAAAATCATTTCTAAGCTACTTTAAAAATCAAATGAGGGAAATATGTGTTTAGAAGGGTGAAATCTGTTAAACATGCTTTTTTTTGCGTTTAACGATGGGTATTCAACTAAGTTGCTGTCTGTTTTTTGGTTTTTTCTGATTTTGGGTATGTAGGGCTTGCCCTGCACGAACGTAGAGAGCAGTAAACAAATATCATCCTTAAGCTGTTTTAACAATAAGCCCATTTATCAGATTTTTAGACAGTCCCCTTTTTTCCTTGCAAATGGAGCGAAGCGACTTCTTTTGACCTTATAAGATAGTCCTTAGCTTGCGAAGCAAGGTTTCCTTTGAATGATCTGTTACTTGATTTTAAATGGTTATATGCGATAATAAAGGTACAAAAAGATATTCACGATAAAGCCAAAGACCAGTGGGGGGCAACCTACTGGTCTTTTTTTTCGTATTTTTCTATACGGGCAGGCTAGCTGTCTGTTTTGTCCTTGGAATCTAGCCATTTGATTATGCCATGGGCAATGACATTAATCAGGACTCCAAGTAAGACGTCAAAAAGTATATTCACAATAAAGCCTCCTTTCTTGCTGAATAGTTCAGCTTAAAAAGGTGACAGCTAAATAAGTATAGCAGTTACCACTATTTTTTAACCAATCCTTTTTTTTCGCGCGTCTGCGTATTTATTACTTTTTATTAAATTCATTAACTTTATTAACTTTAAGGTCGCTATAAACACATATATACCAACGGTTTATAGACTCTATTGAAAGTTTTTTATCCCTCTATTGAAAGTTTTTTATCCCTCTATTGAAAGTTTTTTATCCCTCTATCGAAAGTTTTTTATCCCTCTTTCTATAAGCTTGAAATTAAAAACATATTCATATTGATTAGTTATGTAAGTTACGTTACTATTAACTTACAACTAACAAGGGGGTTCTTCTATGGCCGGGAGATTAAATAAAAAGGAAGTTCTGATTAGCAATGCAGATAGTATTAAAAAGAGCAATGAGCTATCAACCTCAAAACTCAATCAAGGTTTGACCTTGAACCAAATGCAGTTGCTATCCTATGCGATT
>NZ_FNJW01000005.1 GCF_900102725.1 Carnobacterium viridans
TTATAGACTTAAAAGTAAGTACTGAAATTTAGCAAATGATCGTTTTTCTTACTGGAATTTTTTGGTGGAATGGAGTATGAAACGGAAATTTGATTTTGAATGGAATCCTCGTATGATTCCTCATATTTTAGGGTTAAAAGACAATATGTGTTAACTGATTTAAAGTTACTTCCAATTCAAAAGTAGCTTTAGTTGGACTCTATATGATTATTTAAGGCTAATTATGGATGTTGGTATGTAATGTATCTAAAGATACACTTATGAATTTATTCGGTGTTGAACTAAGAAAGCTACAAAAAAAACACTTCTTTATTTAAGAAAAGTATTAGATATTGCTATTAAAGAAATAAATACCTTTACTGAAATAGATATTTCTTACGATGAAGTTAAAAAGGGCGCTCTATTTTGGGTTTACATTGAAGTGGAGTACAGGAAAAGGAGTTTTAAAGGCTTCTCAAAACAAATAGATATGCTTAAAAATATTGCAGATACAGTTTTGGATGATGTCTTGATGTACGCAGAAATTAATGATAAACAAAATAGAGAAAGAGCTTTAGAGATTATCCGTGATTTCCAATCAATGAAATATCGTTATTTAGACAAACAAGTTGGTTTAACATCTGATCTTTATAATAAGCTTATGAAAAAAGCAATTGATAATTTAAAAGCTTTAAATTCTTTATTAGAACTCGAAGAAAAGAACCAATTAATACCAAAGTTCCATTATTAAATTGGTTAGAAAAAAGACTTAAATAAAATCATAGGAGATTATTATTATGGCAACTATTTCAGTGAAAAAATTATCTGAAGAGCTCGGTATATCCAAACAACCGTTCATAAAAGATTGAACAATTACCTGACCGATTTCAACTAAAAAGGTTGACGGATTTACGAGTTGACCGCTGAAACAGCTGATGCGATAAGGAAAAACAAAAAGGCGTCAACCACCGTCAATCAACCTTCAGTTGACGCGGTTGACGCGCTAAAAATGCAAATAAATGAATTAAAAGAAGAAAAAAAAAGACTCTACGGACAACTTGACCAGTTTTCAACTTTTACTGGACCAACAGCAACAATTAACTCTACAATCAAACCAGCAAATACAACAATTGCAACTCTCTATTACTAGTCAATCAGAAGAGAATACGAGTCAAAAAGACAGTTATGTTTTTAATGCTGACACTGAAAAAGAAACCGAACCAACACAAGCAAAAAAAAGGTTTTTTCAGTCGTCTATTTAACAAAGAGGAATAGCCTATTATGTCGCATTTAAAAGTGTAATCATGTATTGAATGAGAGTAAAGAAAAAGAACCCTATTGGAATAAGATTCGGATACACGTTTTTTATAGAATTTCATGTATAAAAACTTTAAACGCATATAATAATTTGAATTTTATTGTATGCGCTTAAAAAGAAAGATAACATGTATATAAATCATGATTAGAGGGTTCATTATACATGACTTTATCTCATTTCATGTATCTTTTTTATTAATTTTAGATGAGCAATAACTTCTGAGTACCCTGGTAAAAAAATAATTAATGAAATTACAATATAGATAATACAAAAAATTTATTTCATCTCCTACTTCCTTTAAATTTATATTTACTTTTATCTCTGAGTAAGATACAATTCCTTTAATATAAATATCGTTATATATGTACTAAATTCAATTGAAATAAAAGATAGTAGAAAGAGAGGGCTAACATGTTAGAAGTGCTTCCGTTTATCAGTACAGTCTGTGGATTTATTTTGTATAACAAACTTGAGTGGAGAGGTCTTACAAACAAGATTTTATTTTCTATTTTTTGGTTTTTCACTCCTATCGCAAATATTATTAGGTTTATTATCCTCGATCATTGGCTTTAAAGATGCCTTTGTTCCCTTGATCATTTTTTCCATTCTTCAATTAATTTCAATTGTCATTATTCCATTTAGATTTAAATTTAATACACTGAACTTTTTCTTAAAGGTATAGTTGTACTTTTATATGCCAGCTTATTTTTATCTATAGTGTCTCTTCTGGCTTACTAATTTATGCTATAAAACCCAAAAAAATATAAGTATAGATAAACATTGATTCAATAAGATTCTAGATACACGATTCTATAGAATTTCGTGTATTGAATAATCTGTTATTAAATAGAAGTGCAGAAGGTTTTATTTTAATGTATCTGTAGTTTTATGGATGAATAAAATATATCTCAAGGATATTTACTAGCTTTTTAAAAAACTGTTCTAACTCTGCAAACGCCGTTTTTTGGAAATAAAGAACTAAAAATTACAACAAATGAAAGAATTATAACTGGAGGAATAGTAGTCTCCCAAAGCATATAAAGAGTTACTACAAGATAAATAGTGTAATGCTATTCTTTTAACCCATTTCATCTTAACAGCTCCTTTCTGTGTATACTGAGTATAATTTTTTATTCTACGTTTGTATATAATTTAAGCAATACTGTGATTATAACGTGTATTTAGACAACTTTTATTTGAAAAGGTTACGGATACACTATTTTATCTAATTTCATGTATTGAAATAAATAAATTCTATTCTGATATAATCATTAGTAATAAGAAATATGTCATGTTTAAAAATAAAAACTGGTTACTTTAGACACAATCATACTAATCCTCAGAAAAAATCTGTAGGACATTATTTTATGGGGGAAAACGGCTTAAAATGGAAAAGAATATAAAGAAAATATAAAAGGAAACAAATATAAACGATTATTAATTTGGGTTAGTGAATCATCTACAGTATTTTCTTTTGTTACTAGGAAGGATGTGGGGATTAGTGAGAGATCAATAAGGTTAATAGAAAGTCTTACTGAGTTTCTAGTGGACTCTTATCCAACTAATGAATGGTTATCTAATGAGATTGTAGATAGTCCAATTATTGGTCATATTTATTTTTATGAATTAAACAAAACCACAAAAAATATTTTGTTAGAAGTTTCCAACTCCTTGTTTGATTGGGGAGATGACGCTTTGACTGATCTACCTGAAGATATAGCTTTTTATAATGAAAAAAGCGTCCTGTATTGCATGTTAATGGACACGAAAACTATGCTATATTAGAGGTTTCATCATTAAAAGAATATCTCAAACTAACTTTTTTATAAAATAAAAGGTTTTCTAACGTAATTAATTCCTTTGTTAAATCTTTAAATAATGGATGGATAGACTTTTAAAAGGAGCTTTTAAATGGAATTCATTTTAATTTTTTTTGAAGAAATATTATCAGCTGTTTTAAAGATTAACAATAGACTAATTAAAAATTTTATTTTAATTATTTTATTGTTAATCATGTCCGTATTTGTTTTTTTTATGCTGTATATACTTATTGGGGCTATATTTTCGACAGTAAGTTGGATTATAAAGATAATCCTATTTGCTATATTTATTCCCTGTATGTATGTAATATATATAATTATTTTAAATGGCTATAGCGAATGGAAAAATTAATACCTCTGATGTTGCAAGGCATTGATTTCATGAATTTCACGCTGTCTTTTATAACTATCTATTAACTTATTATGGCAATCATTCAGAAAACAGGAGGGATCAAATGATAAAATTATTTGGAAAAGAATACACATTAAATTCTCTACTTTATGTTTTTATTCTTGTGTGTAGCATTGTTATCATTTTTTCGAATATCTTGTATTTTATTTTATTTAAGGAAAGTATTTTTAACTGGAATATGGGACTGGGAGTTCTTTTATTTATCTCTTCAGCGTTAAATTTATTTTCAAAAAAGAAAAAAAACAGCAAAACCTAGAATACTTTTATATAATTTTCCAGAAAATAATTACATAAATAAAAATAAAAAAGCAGAGATCAAAAAATAATTTGACCTTTGTTTTTTTTGTTTTCATTTCTAAAATCATGAGAAAAATACAGCAAAAACGCAACACACTTGTCCGACATTCTGTCGTGCACAGGTGGCACAAACTGTCGGACAAGTGTGTCACGCTGTGCCACATGTGTGGCACACGAGGCGTTTGAAAGGTTGTTAAATCAGCATTTGTAATCATGATGAAAAATCGCTGATTTAACGATCTAAACGTCTCTTTTTTCCACTAAGATTCGTCAGGCACAGCCTGACAAGTCAACGTTTTGAAGCGAAGCAAAAATCGGACGACGTCGGAATCTCTTTATGCTCTTACCTAGAAATCTCTAAAAGTCACTTTATTTCTACCTGTATTTTTTTCATTTTTCGAAATTTGTTTTTTTTCTCTGTTTTTTGTACATGAGTGCAACGAATTTTTAAAATTGCGGAGCGATTTTTCACACATTTTTTTAGCACACACTCCAAATGTTTTATTGGAGTATAAGTGCGCCCTTTTATTTCGGGATCAGTTACAAATGACTTTTAAATTTGATTAATTTTGTTTTTTATTTAAAACTACAACAAGAGAATAAAATATTTAGGAGGACTTTTTTTGAATAAAGAAATCTTTAAACAATCAAAATTTTACATAGCTATAGTTAGTTTTTTTGTTGCCTTATTTTATATTTCCCAAGAAGGTTCAGTTGCAATGTTAGGTAGTTTTTTTTGGTTCCTAACTTTTATAGTTAGTTTGTATAAAGCTAATAGAACTGTAAATAAAAAGAACTAAAATCGAGCAAAGCGACAAAAAAACCATGGGTCTCATTTTATAATAATGAGATCCATGGTTTTTTATTTTGAAATTCACACAAAAATTCTGCTAAGACAAAAACTCATTTTTTTTAAATGTAGTCCACGTCCGTAGTTTGAAAAATCACTATTTTTTTATCTTCTTATTTGTTCTTTTCATGTTTTTTATTTTGAAATTTAACTTTATGTGTGCCGAAATAAAGTAGTCCAATCAGTAAAGATGAACCACCGTAAATGAAACAAAAAGTGACAATATAGTTAGCTGTTGCAGGGAAAATCATCCCAATTAGCCCTACAAGGAACAAAACGCCGCCATATAAAAAAGTTATTTTATACTCTTCTTTTTTAATCCTATTTTTCATTTCAATTTTAATTCCTTTCAACTGCGCGTATTCTTTAAAAAAACGCCTTATAAGACACTTTAACACTTATCTGGATAATTAGGCATCTTTTGCTTTAAAACCTCTTAAAACCTGCTTAATTATCTTTTAAAGGTTGTTTTTTCTCCTTTTAACTTATAAATTGCTTGCTCCATGATTTTTTTAATCTGATTTTGGGTATGTAGGGCTTGCCCTGCACGACCAAAGGGAGCTCTATACTTGTTTGATTCTTAGCTAAAAATAGCCTTTAGAGCTCATTAATGACTTTTAAGTAGTTTCCCCAACTCTTTCATTGCAAATAGAGCGTAGCGACTTCTTTTGACCTTATAAGATAGTCCTTAGCTTGCTCCGCAAGCTTTCCTTTAACTGATCTGTCACTTGATTTTAAATTGTTATATGCGATAATAAAGGTACAAAAAGATATTCACGATAAAGCCAAAGACCAGCGGGGGCAACCCACTGGTCTTTTTTTTTCGCATTTTTTTATACGGGCAGGCTAGCTGTCAGTTTTGTCCTTGGAATCTAGCCATTTGATTATGCCATGGGCAATGACATTAATCAGGACTCCAAGTAAGACGTCAAAAAGTATATTCACAATAAAGCCTCCTTTCATGCTGAAGAGTTCAGCTTAAAAAGGTGACAGCTAAATTAGTATAGCAGTTACCACTATTTTTTAACCAATACTTTTTTTCGCGCGACTGCGTATTTATTACTTTTTATTAAATTCATTATATTTATTATATTTAAGCTTCCAAAATAGTCATATATATCAACAATTTTTAGACCCTATTGAAACTTTTTTACCCCCTATTGAAACTTTTTTACCCCCCTATTGAAACTTTTTTACCCCCTATTGAAACTTTTTTACCTTTTCAATTGAAACTTTCATCATAGTGAAGTATCATTAATTATTGGTTAAAAAACATAGCAATGTTTAGGTTTCATTAGGAGGCGAGATTTTGGTTGGTAGAATAAATAACAAAAAAATACTTGAAGACAATTCTAGTTCTATTCAAAAAAGTAATGAGTTTTCTATGGTTAAAATGAATCAAGGTTTAACTTTGAATCAAATGCAATTATTATCTTATGCCATTTATGCAACTCAAAAAGACGGCACAACTACTTTTCGTAAGATAGATTTTGAAATAAATTTAATATAGAATATAAAGCAAAACATGCCCAAGAAGATTCGTTAAAAATTATAGACTTAAAAGTAAGTACTGAAAATTTAGCAAATGATCGTTTTTCTTACTGGAATATTTTTGGTGGAATGGAGTATGACAACGGAAAATTTGATTTTGAATGGAATCCTCGTATGATTCCTCATATTTTAGGGTTAAAAGACAAATATGTGTTAACTGATTTAACAGTTACTTCACAATTCAAAAGTAGCTTTAGTTGGACTCTATATGATTATTTAAAGGCTAATTATGGATGTTGGTATGTAAATGTATCTAAAGATACACTTATGAATTTATTCGGTGTTGAAACTAAAGAAAGCTACAAAAAAAACACTTCTTTATTTAAGAAAAAAGTATTAGATATTGCTATTAAAGAAATAAATACCTTTACTGAAATAGATATTTCTTACGATGAAGTTAAAAAAGGGCGCTCTATTTCTGGGTTCACATTGAAGTGGAGTACAGGAAAAGGAGTTTTAAAGGCTTCTCAAAAACAAATAGATATGCTTAAAAATATTGCAGATACAGTTTTGGATGATGTCTTGATGTACGCAGAAATTAATGATAAACAAAATAGAGAAAGAGCTTTAGAGATTATCCGTGATTTCCAATCAATGAAATATCGTTATTTAGACAAACAAGTTGGTTTAACATCTGATCTTTATAATAAGCTTATGAAAAAAGCAATTGATAATTTAAAAGCTTTAAATTCTTTATTAGAACTCGAAGGAAAAGAACCAATTAATACCAAAGTTCCATTATTAAATTGGTTAGAAAAAAAGACTTAAATAAAATCATAGGAGATTATTTATTATGGCAACTATTTCAGTGAAAAAATTATCTGAAGAGCTCGGTATATCCAAACAAGCCGTTCATAAAAGAATTGAACAATTACCTGACCGATTTCAACCTAAAAAGGTTGACGGGATTTACGAGTTGACCGCTGAAACAGCTGATGCGATAAGGAAAAACAAAAAGGCGTCAACCACCGTCAATCAACCTTCAGTTGACGCGGTTGACGCGCTAAAAATGCAAATAAATGAATTAAAAGAAGAAAAAAAAAGACTCTACGGACAACTTGACCAGTTTCAACTTTTACTGGACCAACAGCAACAATTAACTCTACAATCAAACCAGCAAATACAACAATTGCAACTCTCTATTACTAGTCAATCAGAAGAGAATACGAGTCAAAAAGACAGTTATGTTTTTAATGCTGACACTGAAAAAGAAACCGAACCAACACAAGCAAAAAAAGGTTTTTTCAGTCGTCTATTTAACAAAGAGGAATAGCCTATTATGTCGCATTTAAAAGTGTAATCATGTATTGAATGAGAGTAAAGAAAAAGAACCCTATTGGAATAAGATTCCGGATACACGTTTTTATAGAATTTCATGTATAAAAACTTTAAACGCATATAATAATTTGAATTTTATTGTATGCGCTTAAAAAGAAAGATAACATGTATATAAATCATGATTAGAGGGTTCATTATACATGACTTTATCTCATTTCATGTATCTTTTTTTATTAATTTTAGATGAGCAATAACTTCTGAGTACCCTGGTAAAAAAATAATTAATGAAATTACAATATAGATAATACCAAAAAATTTATTTCATCTCCTACTTCCTTTAAATTTATATTTACTTTTATCTCTGAGGTAAGATACAATTCCTTTAATATAAATATCGTTATATATGTACTAAATTCAATTGAAATAAAAGATAGTAGAAAGAGAGGGCTAACATGTTAGAAGTGCTTCCGTTTATCAGTACAGTCTGTGGATTTATTTTGTATAACAAACTTGAGTGGAGAGGTCTTACAAACAAGATTTTATTTTCTATTTTTTGGTTTTCACTCCTATCGCAAATATTATTAGGTTTATTATCCTCGATCATTGGCTTTAAAGATGCCTTTGTTCCCTTGATCATTTTTTCCATTCTTCAATTAATTTCAATTGTCATTATTCCATTTAGATTTAAATTTAATACACTGAACTTTTTTCTTAAAGGTATAGTTGTACTTTTATATGCCAGCTTATTTTTATCTATAGTGTCTCTTCTGGCTTACTAATTTATGCTATAAAACCCAAAAAAATATAAGTATAGATAAACATTGATTCAATAAGATTCTAGATACACGATTCTATAGAATTTCGTGTATTGAATAATCTGTTATTAAATAGAAGTGCAGAAGGTTTTATTTTAATGTATCTGTAGTTTTATGGATGAATAAAAATATATCTCAAGGATAATTACCTAGCTTTTTTAAAAAACTGTTCTAACTCTGCAAACACGCCGTTCTTGGAAATAAAAGAACTAAAAATTACAACAAATGAAAGAATTATAACTGGAGGAATAGTAGTCTCCCAAAGCATATAAAGAGTTACTACAAGATAAATAAGTGTAAATGCTATTCTTTTAACCCATTTCATCTTAACAGCTCCTTTCTGTGTATACTGAGTATAATTTTTTATTCTACGTTTGTATATAATTTAAGCAATACTGTGATTATAACGTGTATTTAGACAACTTTTATTTGAAAAGGTTACGGATACACTATTTTATCTAATTTCATGTATTGAAATAAATAAATTCTATTCTGATATAATCATTAGTAAATAAGAAATATGTCATGTTTAAAAATAAAACTGGTTACTTTAGACACAATCATACTAATCCTCAGAAAAAATCTGTAGGACATTATTTTTATGGGGGAAAACGGCTTAAAATGGAAAAGAATATAAAGAAAAATATAAAAGGAAACAAATATAAACGATTATTAATTTGGGTTAGTGAATCATCTACAGTATTTTCTTTTGTTACTAGGAAGGATGTGGGGATTAGTGAGAGATCAATAAGGTTAATAGAAAGTCTTACTGAGTTTCTAGTGGACTCTTATCCAACTAATGAATGGTTATCTAATGAGATTGTAGATAGTCCAATTATTGGTCATATTTATTTTTATGAATTAAACAAAACCACAAAAAATATTTTGTTAGAAGTTTCCAACTCCTTGTTTGATTGGGGAGATGACGCTTTGACTGATCTACCTGAAGATATAGCTTTTTATAATGGAAAAAAGCGTCCTGTATTGCATGTTAATGGACACGAAAACTATGCTATATTAGAGGTTTCATCATTAAAAGAATATCTCAAACTAACTTTTTTATAAAATAAAGGTTTTCTAACGTAATTAATTCCTTTGTTAAATCTTTAAATAATGGATGGATAGACTTTTAAAAGGAGCTTTTAAATGGAATTCATTTTAATTTTTTTTGAAGAAATATTATCAGCTGTTTTAAAGATTAACAATAGACTAATTAAAAATTTTATTTTAATTATTTTATTGTTAATCATGTCCGTATTTGTTTTTTTTATGCTGTATATACTTATTGGGGCTATATTTTCGACAGTAAGTTGGATTATAAAGATAATCCTATTTGCTATATTTATTCCCTGTATGTATGTAATATATATAATTATTTTAAATGGCTATAGCGAATGGAAAAATTAATACCTCTGATGTTGCAAGGCATTGATTTCATGAATTTCACGCTGTCTTTTATAACTATCTATTAACTTATTATGGCAATCATTCAGAAAACAGGAGGGATCAAATGATAAAATTATTTGGAAAAGAATACACATTAAATTCTCTACTTTATGTTTTTATTCTTGTGTGTAGCATTGTTATCATTTTTTCGAATATCTTGTATTTTATTTTATTTAAGGAAAGTATTTTTAACTGGAATATGGGACTGGGAGTTCTTTTATTTATCTCTTCAGCGTTAAATTTATTTTCAAAAAAGAAAAAAAACAGCAAAACCTAGAATACTTTTATATAATTTTCCAGAAAAATAATTACATAAATAAAAATAAAAAAGCAGAGATCAAAAAATAATTTGACCTTTGTTTTTTTTGTTTTCATTTCTAAAATCATGAGAAAAATACAGCAAAAACGCAACACACTTGTCCGACATTCTGTCGTGCACAGGTGGCACAAACTGTCGGACAAGTGTGTCACGCTGTGCCACATGTGTGGCACACGAGGCGTTTGAAAGGTTGTTAAATCAGCATTTGTAATCATGATGAAAAATCGCTGATTTAACGATCTAAACGTCTCTTTTTTCCACTAAGATTCGTCAGGCACAGCCTGACAAGTCAACGTTTTGAAGCGAAGCAAAAATCGGACGACGTCGGAATCTCTTTATGCTCTTACCTAGAAATCTCTAAAAGTCACTTTATTTCTACCTGTATTTTTTTCATTTTTCGAAATTTGTTTTTTTTCTCTGTTTTTTGTACATGAGTGCAACGAATTTTTAAAATTGCGGAGCGATTTTTCACACATTTTTTTAGCACACACTCCAAATGTTTTATTGGAGTATAAGTGCGCCCTTTTATTTCGGGATCAGTTACAAATGACTTTTAAATTTGATTAATTTTGTTTTTTATTTAAAACTACAACAAGAGAATAAAATATTTAGGAGGACTTTTTTTGAATAAAGAAATCTTTAAACAATCAAAATTTTACATAGCTATAGTTAGTTTTTTTGTTGCCTTATTTTATATTTCCCAAGAAGGTTCAGTTGCAATGTTAGGTAGTTTTTTTTGGTTCCTAACTTTTATAGTTAGTTTGTATAAAGCTAATAGAACTGTAAATAAAAAGAACTAAAATCGAGCAAAGCGACAAAAAAACCATGGGTCTCATTTTATAATAATGAGATCCATGGTTTTTTATTTTGAAATTCACACAAAAATTCTGCTAAGACAAAAACTCATTTTTTTTAAATGTAGTCCACGTCCGTAGTTTGAAAAATCACTATTTTTTTATCTTCTTATTTGTTCTTTTCATGTTTTTTATTTTGAAATTTAACTTTATGTGTGCCGAAATAAAGTAGTCCAATCAGTAAAGATGAACCACCGTAAATGAAACAAAAAGTGACAATATAGTTAGCTGTTGCAGGGAAAATCATCCCAATTAGCCCTACAAGGAACAAAACGCCGCCATATAAAAAAGTTATTTTATACTCTTCTTTTTTAATCCTATTTTTCATTTCAATTTTAATTCCTTTCAACTGCGCGTATTCTTTAAAAAAACGCCTTATAAGACACTTTAACACTTATCTGGATAATTAGGCATCTTTTGCTTTAAAACCTCTTAAAACCTGCTTAATTATCTTTTAAAGGTTGTTTTTTCTCCTTTTAACTTATAAATTGCTTGCTCCATGATTTTTTTAATCTGATTTTGGGTATGTAGGGCTTGCCCTGCACGACCAAAGGGAGCTCTATACTTGTTTGATTCTTAGCTAAAAATAGCCTTTAGAGCTCATTAATGACTTTTAAGTAGTTTCCCCAACTCTTTCATTGCAAATAGAGCGTAGCGACTTCTTTTGACCTTATAAGATAGTCCTTAGCTTGCTCCGCAAGCTTTCCTTTAACTGATCTGTCACTTGATTTTAAATTGTTATATGCGATAATAAAGGTACAAAAAGATATTCACGATAAAGCCAAAGACCAGCGGGGGGCAACCCACTGGTCTTTTTTTTTCGCATTTTTTTATACGGGCAGGCTAGCTGTCAGTTTTGTCCTTGGAATCTAGCCATTTGATTATGCCATGGGCAATGACATTAATCAGGACTCCAAGTAAGACGTCAAAAAGTATATTCACAATAAAGCCTCCTTTCATGCTGAAGAGTTCAGCTTAAAAAGGTGACAGCTAAATTAGTATAGCAGTTACCACTATTTTTTAACCAATACTTTTTTTCGCGCGACTGCGTATTTATTACTTTTTATTAAATTCATTATATTTATTATATTTAAGCTTCCAAAATAGTCATATATATCAACAATTTTTAGACCCTATTGAAACTTTTTTACCCCCCTATTGAAACTTTTTTACCCCCTATTGAAACTTTTTTACCCCCCTATTGAAACTTTTTTACCTTTTCAATTGAAACTTTCATCATAGTGAAGTATCATTAATTATTGGTTAAAAAAACATAGCAATGTTTAGGTTTCATTAGGAGGCGAGATTTTGGTTGGTAGAATAAATAACAAAAAAATACTTGAAGACAATTCTAGTTCTATTCAAAAAAGTAATGAGTTTTCTATGGTTAAAATGAATCAAGGTTTAACTTTGAATCAAATGCAATTATTATCTTATGCCATTTATGCAACTCAAAAAGACGGCACAACTACTTTTCGTAAGATAGATTTTGAAAATAAATTTAATATAGAATATAAAGCAAAACATGCCCAAGAAGATTCGTTAAAAATTATAGACTTAAAAGTAAGTACTGAAAATTTAGCAAATGATCGTTTTTCTTACTGGAATATTTTTGGTGGAATGGAGTATGACAACGGAAAATTTGATTTTGAATGGAATCCTCGTATGATTCCTCATATTTTAGGGTTAAAAGACAAATATGTGTTAACTGATTTAACAGTTACTTCACAATTCAAAAGTAGCTTTAGTTGGACTCTATATGATTATTTAAAGGCTAATTATGGATGTTGGTATGTAAATGTATCTAAAGATACACTTATGAATTTATTCGGTGTTGAAACTAAAGAAAGCTACAAAAAAAACACTTCTTTATTTAAGAAAAAAGTATTAGATATTGCTATTAAAGAAATAAATACCTTTACTGAAATAGATATTTCTTACGATGAAGTTAAAAAAGGGCGCTCTATTTCTGGGTTCACATTGAAGTGGAGTACAGGAAAAGGAGTTTTAAAGGCTTCTCAAAAACAAATAGATATGCTTAAAAATATTGCAGATACAGTTTTGGATGATGTCTTGATGTACGCAGAAATTAATGATAAACAAAATAGAGAAAGAGCTTTAGAGATTATCCGTGATTTCCAATCAATGAAATATCGTTATTTAGACAAACAAGTTGGTTTAACATCTGATCTTTATAATAAGCTTATGAAAAAAGCAATTGATAATTTAAAAGCTTTAAATTCTTTATTAGAACTCGAAGGAAAAGAACCAATTAATACCAAAGTTCCATTATTAAATTGGTTAGAAAAAAAGACTTAAATAAAATCATAGGAGATTATTTATTATGGCAACTATTTCAGTGAAAAAATTATCTGAAGAGCTCGGTATATCCAAACAAGCCGTTCATAAAAGAATTGAACAATTACCTGACCGATTTCAACCTAAAAAGGTTGACGGGATTTACGAGTTGACCGCTGAAACAGCTGATGCGATAAGGAAAAACAAAAAGGCGTCAACCACCGTCAATCAACCTTCAGTTGACGCGGTTGACGCGCTAAAAATGCAAATAAATGAATTAAAAGAAGAAAAAAAAAGACTCTACGGACAACTTGACCAGTTTCAACTTTTACTGGACCAACAGCAACAATTAACTCTACAATCAAACCAGCAAATACAACAATTGCAACTCTCTATTACTAGTCAATCAGAAGAGAATACGAGTCAAAAAGACAGTTATGTTTTTAATGCTGACACTGAAAAAGAAACCGAACCAACACAAGCAAAAAAAGGTTTTTTCAGTCGTCTATTTAACAAAGAGGAATAGCCTATTATGTCGCATTTAAAAGTGTAATCATGTATTGAATGAGAGTAAAGAAAAAGAACCCTATTGGAATAAGATTCCGGATACACGTTTTTATAGAATTTCATGTATAAAAACTTTAAACGCATATAATAATTTGAATTTTATTGTATGCGCTTAAAAAGAAAGATAACATGTATATAAATCATGATTAGAGGGTTCATTATACATGACTTTATCTCATTTCATGTATCTTTTTTTATTAATTTTAGATGAGCAATAACTTCTGAGTACCCTGGTAAAAAAATAATTAATGAAATTACAATATAGATAATACCAAAAAATTTATTTCATCTCCTACTTCCTTTAAATTTATATTTACTTTTATCTCTGAGGTAAGATACAATTCCTTTAATATAAATATCGTTATATATGTACTAAATTCAATTGAAATAAAAGATAGTAGAAAGAGAGGGCTAACATGTTAGAAGTGCTTCCGTTTATCAGTACAGTCTGTGGATTTATTTTGTATAACAAACTTGAGTGGAGAGGTCTTACAAACAAGATTTTATTTTCTATTTTTTGGTTTTCACTCCTATCGCAAATATTATTAGGTTTATTATCCTCGATCATTGGCTTTAAAGATGCCTTTGTTCCCTTGATCATTTTTTCCATTCTTCAATTAATTTCAATTGTCATTATTCCATTTAGATTTAAATTTAATACACTGAACTTTTTTCTTAAAGGTATAGTTGTACTTTTATATGCCAGCTTATTTTTATCTATAGTGTCTCTTCTGGCTTACTAATTTATGCTATAAAACCCAAAAAAATATAAGTATAGATAAACATTGATTCAATAAGATTCTAGATACACGATTCTATAGAATTTCGTGTATTGAATAATCTGTTATTAAATAGAAGTGCAGAAGGTTTTATTTTAATGTATCTGTAGTTTTATGGATGAATAAAAATATATCTCAAGGATAATTACCTAGCTTTTTTAAAAAACTGTTCTAACTCTGCAAACACGCCGTTCTTGGAAATAAAAGAACTAAAAATTACAACAAATGAAAGAATTATAACTGGAGGAATAGTAGTCTCCCAAAGCATATAAAGAGTTACTACAAGATAAATAAGTGTAAATGCTATTCTTTTAACCCATTTCATCTTAACAGCTCCTTTCTGTGTATACTGAGTATAATTTTTTATTCTACGTTTGTATATAATTTAAGCAATACTGTGATTATAACGTGTATTTAGACAACTTTTATTTGAAAAGGTTACGGATACACTATTTTATCTAATTTCATGTATTGAAATAAATAAATTCTATTCTGATATAATCATTAGTAAATAAGAAATATGTCATGTTTAAAAATAAAACTGGTTACTTTAGACACAATCATACTAATCCTCAGAAAAAATCTGTAGGACATTATTTTTATGGGGGAAAACGGCTTAAAATGGAAAAGAATATAAAGAAAAATATAAAAGGAAACAAATATAAACGATTATTAATTTGGGTTAGTGAATCATCTACAGTATTTTCTTTTGTTACTAGGAAGGATGTGGGGATTAGTGAGAGATCAATAAGGTTAATAGAAAGTCTTACTGAGTTTCTAGTGGACTCTTATCCAACTAATGAATGGTTATCTAATGAGATTGTAGATAGTCCAATTATTGGTCATATTTATTTTTATGAATTAAACAAAACCACAAAAAATATTTTGTTAGAAGTTTCCAACTCCTTGTTTGATTGGGGAGATGACGCTTTGACTGATCTACCTGAAGATATAGCTTTTTATAATGGAAAAAAGCGTCCTGTATTGCATGTTAATGGACACGAAAACTATGCTATATTAGAGGTTTCATCATTAAAAGAATATCTCAAACTAACTTTTTTATAAAATAAAGGTTTTCTAACGTAATTAATTCCTTTGTTAAATCTTTAAATAATGGATGGATAGACTTTTAAAAGGAGCTTTTAAATGGAATTCATTTTAATTTTTTTTGAAGAAATATTATCAGCTGTTTTAAAGATTAACAATAGACTAATTAAAAATTTTATTTTAATTATTTTATTGTTAATCATGTCCGTATTTGTTTTTTTTATGCTGTATATACTTATTGGGGCTATATTTTCGACAGTAAGTTGGATTATAAAGATAATCCTATTTGCTATATTTATTCCCTGTATGTATGTAATATATATAATTATTTTAAATGGCTATAGCGAATGGAAAAATTAATACCTCTGATGTTGCAAGGCATTGATTTCATGAATTTCACGCTGTCTTTTATAACTATCTATTAACTTATTATGGCAATCATTCAGAAAACAGGAGGGATCAAATGATAAAATTATTTGGAAAAGAATACACATTAAATTCTCTACTTTATGTTTTTATTCTTGTGTGTAGCATTGTTATCATTTTTTCGAATATCTTGTATTTTATTTTATTTAAGGAAAGTATTTTTAACTGGAATATGGGACTGGGAGTTCTTTTATTTATCTCTTCAGCGTTAAATTTATTTTCAAAAAAGAAAAAAAACAGCAAAACCTAGAATACTTTTATATAATTTTCCAGAAAAATAATTACATAAATAAAAATAAAAAAGCAGAGATCAAAAAATAATTTGACCTTTGTTTTTTTTGTTTTCATTTCTAAAATCATGAGAAAAATACAGCAAAAACGCAACACACTTGTCCGACATTCTGTCGTGCACAGGTGGCACAAACTGTCGGACAAGTGTGTCACGCTGTGCCACATGTGTGGCACACGAGGCGTTTGAAAGGTTGTTAAATCAGCATTTGTAATCATGATGAAAAATCGCTGATTTAACGATCTAAACGTCTCTTTTTTCCACTAAGATTCGTCAGGCACAGCCTGACAAGTCAACGTTTTGAAGCGAAGCAAAAATCGGACGACGTCGGAATCTCTTTATGCTCTTACCTAGAAATCTCTAAAAGTCACTTTATTTCTACCTGTATTTTTTTCATTTTTCGAAATTTGTTTTTTTTCTCTGTTTTTTGTACATGAGTGCAACGAATTTTTAAAATTGCGGAGCGATTTTTCACACATTTTTTTAGCACACACTCCAAATGTTTTATTGGAGTATAAGTGCGCCCTTTTATTTCGGGATCAGTTACAAATGACTTTTAAATTTGATTAATTTTGTTTTTTATTTAAAACTACAACAAGAGAATAAAATATTTAGGAGGACTTTTTTTGAATAAAGAAATCTTTAAACAATCAAAATTTTACATAGCTATAGTTAGTTTTTTTGTTGCCTTATTTTATATTTCCCAAGAAGGTTCAGTTGCAATGTTAGGTAGTTTTTTTTGGTTCCTAACTTTTATAGTTAGTTTGTATAAAGCTAATAGAACTGTAAATAAAAAGAACTAAAATCGAGCAAAGCGACAAAAAAACCATGGGTCTCATTTTATAATAATGAGATCCATGGTTTTTTATTTTGAAATTCACACAAAAATTCTGCTAAGACAAAAACTCATTTTTTTTAAATGTAGTCCACGTCCGTAGTTTGAAAAATCACTATTTTTTTATCTTCTTATTTGTTCTTTTCATGTTTTTTATTTTGAAATTTAACTTTATGTGTGCCGAAATAAAGTAGTCCAATCAGTAAAGATGAACCACCGTAAATGAAACAAAAAGTGACAATATAGTTAGCTGTTGCAGGGAAAATCATCCCAATTAGCCCTACAAGGAACAAAACGCCGCCATATAAAAAAGTTATTTTATACTCTTCTTTTTTAATCCTATTTTTCATTTCAATTTTAATTCCTTTCAACTGCGCGTATTCTTTAAAAAAACGCCTTATAAGACACTTTAACACTTATCTGGATAATTAGGCATCTTTTGCTTTAAAACCTCTTAAAACCTGCTTAATTATCTTTTAAAGGTTGTTTTTTCTCCTTTTAACTTATAAATTGCTTGCTCCATGATTTTTTTAATCTGATTTTGGGTATGTAGGGCTTGCCCTGCACGACCAAAGGGAGCTCTATACTTGTTTGATTCTTAGCTAAAAATAGCCTTTAGAGCTCATTAATGACTTTTAAGTAGTTTCCCCAACTCTTTCATTGCAAATAGAGCGTAGCGACTTCTTTTGACCTTATAAGATAGTCCTTAGCTTGCTCCGCAAGCTTTCCTTTAACTGATCTGTCACTTGATTTTAAATTGTTATATGCGATAATAAAGGTACAAAAAGATATTCACGATAAAGCCAAAGACCAGCGGGGGGCAACCCACTGGTCTTTTTTTTTCGCATTTTTTTATACGGGCAGGCTAGCTGTCAGTTTTGTCCTTGGAATCTAGCCATTTGATTATGCCATGGGCAATGACATTAATCAGGACTCCAAGTAAGACGTCAAAAAGTATATTCACAATAAAGCCTCCTTTCATGCTGAAGAGTTCAGCTTAAAAAGGTGACAGCTAAATTAGTATAGCAGTTACCACTATTTTTTAACCAATACTTTTTTTCGCGCGACTGCGTATTTATTACTTTTTATTAAATTCATTATATTTATTATATTTAAGCTTCCAAAATAGTCATATATATCAACAATTTTTAGACCCTATTGAAACTTTTTTACCCCCCTATTGAAACTTTTTTACCCCCCTATTGAAACTTTTTTACCCCCCTATTGAAACTTTTTTACCTTTTCAATTGAAACTTTCATCATAGTGAAGTATCATTAATTATTGGTTAAAAAAACATAGCAATGTTTAGGTTTCATTAGGAGGCGAGATTTTGGTTGGTAGAATAAATAACAAAAAAATACTTGAAGACAATTCTAGTTCTATTCAAAAAAGTAATGAGTTTTCTATGGTTAAAATGAATCAAGGTTTAACTTTGAATCAAATGCAATTATTATCTTATGCCATTTATGCAACTCAAAAAGACGGCACAACTACTTTTCGTAAGATAGATTTTGAAAATAAATTTAATATAGAATATAAAGCAAAACATGCCCAAGAAGATTCGTTAAAAATTATAGACTTAAAAGTAAGTACTGAAAATTTAGCAAATGATCGTTTTTCTTACTGGAATATTTTTGGTGGAATGGAGTATGACAACGGAAAATTTGATTTTGAATGGAATCCTCGTATGATTCCTCATATTTTAGGGTTAAAAGACAAATATGTGTTAACTGATTTAACAGTTACTTCACAATTCAAAAGTAGCTTTAGTTGGACTCTATATGATTATTTAAAGGCTAATTATGGATGTTGGTATGTAAATGTATCTAAAGATACACTTATGAATTTATTCGGTGTTGAAACTAAAGAAAGCTACAAAAAAAACACTTCTTTATTTAAGAAAAAAGTATTAGATATTGCTATTAAAGAAATAAATACCTTTACTGAAATAGATATTTCTTACGATGAAGTTAAAAAAGGGCGCTCTATTTCTGGGTTCACATTGAAGTGGAGTACAGGAAAAGGAGTTTTAAAGGCTTCTCAAAAACAAATAGATATGCTTAAAAATATTGCAGATACAGTTTTGGATGATGTCTTGATGTACGCAGAAATTAATGATAAACAAAATAGAGAAAGAGCTTTAGAGATTATCCGTGATTTCCAATCAATGAAATATCGTTATTTAGACAAACAAGTTGGTTTAACATCTGATCTTTATAATAAGCTTATGAAAAAAGCAATTGATAATTTAAAAGCTTTAAATTCTTTATTAGAACTCGAAGGAAAAGAACCAATTAATACCAAAGTTCCATTATTAAATTGGTTAGAAAAAAAGACTTAAATAAAATCATAGGAGATTATTTATTATGGCAACTATTTCAGTGAAAAAATTATCTGAAGAGCTCGGTATATCCAAACAAGCCGTTCATAAAAGAATTGAACAATTACCTGACCGATTTCAACCTAAAAAGGTTGACGGGATTTACGAGTTGACCGCTGAAACAGCTGATGCGATAAGGAAAAACAAAAAGGCGTCAACCACCGTCAATCAACCTTCAGTTGACGCGGTTGACGCGCTAAAAATGCAAATAAATGAATTAAAAGAAGAAAAAAAAAGACTCTACGGACAACTTGACCAGTTTCAACTTTTACTGGACCAACAGCAACAATTAACTCTACAATCAAACCAGCAAATACAACAATTGCAACTCTCTATTACTAGTCAATCAGAAGAGAATACGAGTCAAAAAGACAGTTATGTTTTTAATGCTGACACTGAAAAAGAAACCGAACCAACACAAGCAAAAAAAGGTTTTTTCAGTCGTCTATTTAACAAAGAGGAATAGCCTATTATGTCGCATTTAAAAGTGTAATCATGTATTGAATGAGAGTAAAGAAAAAGAACCCTATTGGAATAAGATTCCGGATACACGTTTTTATAGAATTTCATGTATAAAAACTTTAAACGCATATAATAATTTGAATTTTATTGTATGCGCTTAAAAAGAAAGATAACATGTATATAAATCATGATTAGAGGGTTCATTATACATGACTTTATCTCATTTCATGTATCTTTTTTTATTAATTTTAGATGAGCAATAACTTCTGAGTACCCTGGTAAAAAAATAATTAATGAAATTACAATATAGATAATACCAAAAAATTTATTTCATCTCCTACTTCCTTTAAATTTATATTTACTTTTATCTCTGAGGTAAGATACAATTCCTTTAATATAAATATCGTTATATATGTACTAAATTCAATTGAAATAAAAGATAGTAGAAAGAGAGGGCTAACATGTTAGAAGTGCTTCCGTTTATCAGTACAGTCTGTGGATTTATTTTGTATAACAAACTTGAGTGGAGAGGTCTTACAAACAAGATTTTATTTTCTATTTTTTGGTTTTCACTCCTATCGCAAATATTATTAGGTTTATTATCCTCGATCATTGGCTTTAAAGATGCCTTTGTTCCCTTGATCATTTTTTCCATTCTTCAATTAATTTCAATTGTCATTATTCCATTTAGATTTAAATTTAATACACTGAACTTTTTTCTTAAAGGTATAGTTGTACTTTTATATGCCAGCTTATTTTTATCTATAGTGTCTCTTCTGGCTTACTAATTTATGCTATAAAACCCAAAAAAATATAAGTATAGATAAACATTGATTCAATAAGATTCTAGATACACGATTCTATAGAATTTCGTGTATTGAATAATCTGTTATTAAATAGAAGTGCAGAAGGTTTTATTTTAATGTATCTGTAGTTTTATGGATGAATAAAAATATATCTCAAGGATAATTACCTAGCTTTTTTAAAAAACTGTTCTAACTCTGCAAACACGCCGTTCTTGGAAATAAAAGAACTAAAAATTACAACAAATGAAAGAATTATAACTGGAGGAATAGTAGTCTCCCAAAGCATATAAAGAGTTACTACAAGATAAATAAGTGTAAATGCTATTCTTTTAACCCATTTCATCTTAACAGCTCCTTTCTGTGTATACTGAGTATAATTTTTTATTCTACGTTTGTATATAATTTAAGCAATACTGTGATTATAACGTGTATTTAGACAACTTTTATTTGAAAAGGTTACGGATACACTATTTTATCTAATTTCATGTATTGAAATAAATAAATTCTATTCTGATATAATCATTAGTAAATAAGAAATATGTCATGTTTAAAAATAAAACTGGTTACTTTAGACACAATCATACTAATCCTCAGAAAAAATCTGTAGGACATTATTTTTATGGGGGAAAACGGCTTAAAATGGAAAAGAATATAAAGAAAAATATAAAAGGAAACAAATATAAACGATTATTAATTTGGGTTAGTGAATCATCTACAGTATTTTCTTTTGTTACTAGGAAGGATGTGGGGATTAGTGAGAGATCAATAAGGTTAATAGAAAGTCTTACTGAGTTTCTAGTGGACTCTTATCCAACTAATGAATGGTTATCTAATGAGATTGTAGATAGTCCAATTATTGGTCATATTTATTTTTATGAATTAAACAAAACCACAAAAAATATTTTGTTAGAAGTTTCCAACTCCTTGTTTGATTGGGGAGATGACGCTTTGACTGATCTACCTGAAGATATAGCTTTTTATAATGGAAAAAAGCGTCCTGTATTGCATGTTAATGGACACGAAAACTATGCTATATTAGAGGTTTCATCATTAAAAGAATATCTCAAACTAACTTTTTTATAAAATAAAGGTTTTCTAACGTAATTAATTCCTTTGTTAAATCTTTAAATAATGGATGGATAGACTTTTAAAAGGAGCTTTTAAATGGAATTCATTTTAATTTTTTTTGAAGAAATATTATCAGCTGTTTTAAAGATTAACAATAGACTAATTAAAAATTTTATTTTAATTATTTTATTGTTAATCATGTCCGTATTTGTTTTTTTTATGCTGTATATACTTATTGGGGCTATATTTTCGACAGTAAGTTGGATTATAAAGATAATCCTATTTGCTATATTTATTCCCTGTATGTATGTAATATATATAATTATTTTAAATGGCTATAGCGAATGGAAAAATTAATACCTCTGATGTTGCAAGGCATTGATTTCATGAATTTCACGCTGTCTTTTATAACTATCTATTAACTTATTATGGCAATCATTCAGAAAACAGGAGGGATCAAATGATAAAATTATTTGGAAAAGAATACACATTAAATTCTCTACTTTATGTTTTTATTCTTGTGTGTAGCATTGTTATCATTTTTTCGAATATCTTGTATTTTATTTTATTTAAGGAAAGTATTTTTAACTGGAATATGGGACTGGGAGTTCTTTTATTTATCTCTTCAGCGTTAAATTTATTTTCAAAAAAGAAAAAAAAACAGCAAAACCTAGAATACTTTTATATAATTTTCCAGAAAAATAATTACATAAATAAAAATAAAAAAGCAGAGATCAAAAAATAATTTGACCTTTGTTTTTTTTGTTTTCATTTCTAAAATCATGAGAAAAATACAGCAAAAACGCAACACACTTGTCCGACATTCTGTCGTGCACAGGTGGCACAAACTGTCGGACAAGTGTGTCACGCTGTGCCACATGTGTGGCACACGAGGCGTTTGAAAGGTTGTTAAATCAGCATTTGTAATCATGATGAAAAATCGCTGATTTAACGATCTAAACGTCTCTTTTTTCCACTAAGATTCGTCAGGCACAGCCTGACAAGTCAACGTTTTGAAGCGAAGCAAAAATCGGACGACGTCGGAATCTCTTTATGCTCTTACCTAGAAATCTCTAAAAGTCACTTTATTTCTACCTGTATTTTTTTCATTTTTCGAAATTTGTTTTTTTTCTCTGTTTTTTGTACATGAGTGCAACGAATTTTTAAAATTGCGGAGCGATTTTTCACACATTTTTTTAGCACACACTCCAAATGTTTTATTGGAGTATAAGTGCGCCCTTTTATTTCGGGATCAGTTACAAATGACTTTTAAATTTGATTAATTTTGTTTTTTATTTAAAACTACAACAAGAGAATAAAATATTTAGGAGGACTTTTTTTGAATAAAGAAATCTTTAAACAATCAAAATTTTACATAGCTATAGTTAGTTTTTTTTGTTGCCTTATTTTATATTTCCCAAGAAGGTTCAGTTGCAATGTTAGGTAGTTTTTTTTGGTTCCTAACTTTTATAGTTAGTTTGTATAAAGCTAATAGAACTGTAATAAAAGAACTAAAATCGAGCAAAGCGACAAAAAAACCATGGGTCTCATTTTATAATAATATCCATGGGAAAAAAAAAAAAATTCACACAAAAATATATCTACATCGATAAATACTCTAAAAAAAAAAAGAACCTCAACCAGTTGAAAAATCATAACATAATTATCTTCTTATTTGTAATTCTATATCTTGTTTTTTATTTTGAAATTTAACTTTATGTGTGCCGAAATAAAGTAGTCCAATCAGTAAAGATGAACCACCGTAAATGAAACAAAAGTGACAATATAGTTAGCTGTTGCAGGGAAAATCATCCCAATTAGCCCTACAAGGAACAAAACGCCGCCATATAAAAAAGTTATTTTATACTCTTCTTTTTTAATCCTATTTTTCATTTCAATTTTAATTCCTTTCAACTGCGCGTATTCTTTAAAAAAACGCCTTATAAGACACTTTAACACTTATCTGGATAATTAGGCATCTTTTGCTTTAAAACCTCTTAAAACCTGCTTAATTATCTTTTAAAGGTTGTTTTTTCTCCTTTTAACTTATAAATTGCTTGCTCCATGATTTTTTTAATCTGATTTTGGGTATGTAGGGCTTGCCCTGCACGACCAAAGGGAGCTCTATACTTGTTTGATTCTTAGCTAAAAATAGCCTTTAGAGCTCATTAATGACTTTTAAGTAGTTTCCCCAACTCTTTCATTGCAAATAGAGCGTAGCGACTTCTTTTGACCTTATAAGATAGTCCTTAGCTTGCTCCGCAAGCTTTCCTTTAACTGATCTGTCACTTGATTTTAAATTGTTATATGCGATAATAAAGGTACAAAAAGATATTCACGATAAAGCCAAAGACCAGCGGGGGGCAACCCACTGGTCTTTTTTTTTCGCATTTTTTTATACGGGCAGGCTAGCTGTCAGTTTTGTCCTTGGAATCTAGCCATTTGATTATGCCATGGGCAATGACATTAATCAGGACTCCAAGTAAGACGTCAAAAAGTATATTCACAATAAAGCCTCCTTTCATGCTGAAGAGTTCAGCTTAAAAAGGTGACAGCTAAATTAGTATAGCAGTTACCACTATTTTTTAACCAATACTTTTTTTCGCGCGACTGCGTATTTATTACTTTTTATTAAATTCATTATATTTATTATATTTAAGCTTCCAAAATAGTCATATATATCAACAATTTTTAGACCCTATTGAAACTTTTTTACCCCCTATTGAAACTTTTTACCCCCCTATTGAAACTTTTTTACCCCCTATTGAAACTTTTTTACCTTTTCAATTGAAACTTTCATCATAGTGAAGTATCATTAATTATTGGTTAAAAAAACATAGCAATGTTTAGGTTTCATTAGGAGGCGAGATTTTGGTTGGTAGAATAAATAACAAAAAAATACTTGAAGACAATTCTAGTTCTATTCAAAAAAGTAATGAGTTTTCTATGGTTAAAATGAATCAAGGTTTAACTTTGAATCAAATGCAATTATTATCTTATGCCATTTATGCAACTCAAAAAGACGGCACAACTACTTTTCGTAAGATAGATTTTGAAAATAAATTTAATATAGAATATAAAGCAAAACATGCCCAAGAAGATTCGTTAAAAATTATAGACTTAAAAGTAAGTACTGAAAATTTAGCAAATGATCGTTTTTCTTACTGGAATATTTTTGGTGGAATGGAGTATGACAACGGAAAATTTGATTTTGAATGGAATCCTCGTATGATTCCTCATATTTTAGGGTTAAAAGACAAATATGTGTTAACTGATTTAACAGTTACTTCACAATTCAAAAGTAGCTTTAGTTGGACTCTATATGATTATTTAAAGGCTAATTATGGATGTTGGTATGTAAATGTATCTAAAGATACACTTATGAATTTATTCGGTGTTGAAACTAAAGAAAGCTACAAAAAAAACACTTCTTTATTTAAGAAAAAAGTATTAGATATTGCTATTAAAGAAATAAATACCTTTACTGAAATAGATATTTCTTACGATGAAGTTAAAAAAGGGCGCTCTATTTCTGGGTTCACATTGAAGTGGAGTACAGGAAAAGGAGTTTTAAAGGCTTCTCAAAAACAAATAGATATGCTTAAAAATATTGCAGATACAGTTTTGGATGATGTCTTGATGTACGCAGAAATTAATGATAAACAAAATAGAGAAAGAGCTTTAGAGATTATCCGTGATTTCCAATCAATGAAATATCGTTATTTAGACAAACAAGTTGGTTTAACATCTGATCTTTATAATAAGCTTATGAAAAAAGCAATTGATAATTTAAAAGCTTTAAATTCTTTATTAGAACTCGAAGGAAAAGAACCAATTAATACCAAAGTTCCATTATTAAATTGGTTAGAAAAAAAGACTTAAATAAAATCATAGGAGATTATTTATTATGGCAACTATTTCAGTGAAAAAATTATCTGAAGAGCTCGGTATATCCAAACAAGCCGTTCATAAAAGAATTGAACAATTACCTGACCGATTTCAACCTAAAAAGGTTGACGGGATTTACGAGTTGACCGCTGAAACAGCTGATGCGATAAGGAAAAACAAAAAGGCGTCAACCACCGTCAATCAACCTTCAGTTGACGCGGTTGACGCGCTAAAAAATGCAAATAAATGAATTAAAAGAAGAAAAAAAAAGACTCTACGGACAAACTTGACCAGTTTCAACTTTTACTGGACCAACAGCAACAATTAACTCTACAATCAAACCAGCAAATACAACAATTGCAACTCTCTATTACTAGTCAATCAGAAGAGAATACGAGTCAAAAAGACAGTTATGTTTTTAATGCTGACACTGAAAAAGAAACCGAACCAA
>NZ_FNJW01000006.1 GCF_900102725.1 Carnobacterium viridans
CCTTCAAAAATATTTAAAATACAAATGAAAAGTGGTGAATACAATTATGGGAAAGAACCAACATGTAGTACCTGATCCAAATGGTGGCTGGAATGTTAAAGGTGCAATAACACTAAAGCTACAAAACACACTGGAACTAAAGCTGAAGCTGTAAATTTAGCTAGAGAAATCAGTAAGAATCAAAACTCCGAATTATTTATACATGGTAAGAATGGGCAAATTCAAAGTAGAGATAGTTACGGCAATGATCCATTTCCGCCAAAAGGTTAATTGTAAATTTTAAGAAAATTTGAATGAAATGAGGTGATTGTTATATGGTACGAGTTAAAGTGAAAATTAAAACTCCGAGCAAGTCACAAATTAAACGAGATGTTAATAGAGCGATTCGCAAGAATCTTATTTGCCCTAGCTGCGGTCATAAGCTTCCGACTACTTATGCAAGTCGGACTAAATGTTCGAGATGCGGACAAGAAATTTCAATAAACATCTAATCAACAAATTCGATTTCAATGTATTTATGCATAACCTTCGCGGCTACTCCAATTGCTGTGAGGGTTATTAGTATTCCTGCTATTTTTTTCATCGTTTACTCTCCTCTGCTGTTGGAAAGGCATCATCATCTTCTAAACCTAATACAAGCATTCTTGTAGCTGTAGATGGCTCCCAATCATCAATTAGGTCAATAACATTATCAAAATGCTTTTCTCTTAACTGTGCTCTTGTCCTTACTCCCGAAACTTCTGCAACTGCTTTATTTAAATCTTTATATAATAAAGCTAGTTGCTCTTTATTCATGGTCCATTTTCTTTCCTTGCCAACTTGTCTTACCTTTTGCGAGATAACGTCTTCCAATGTAGCTATATTTACCTGGATCAATTGAAGTGTTTTCTTCTAAATTCACAACTCTATTTTTAACGTCTTCAACTTCTTCTTTAGTTTCTTCAGTGCTTGTAACATCAATCTAAGTGCTAGGATTGGGTCCTTTGAAACTTGATACCCTCCAGTCTTGCGAATGGAAGGAATAAACATCATGAGTAATCCATCGTTTAAAAACTTTAGCTTCTGCCTTCCGACTTGATAAAACTAAAGTTATACAATCCGAATTCATTAACGATTGAATAATTTCTGATTTGGCTGCCGTCGGTTAAACCGACAGTAGCTTTTTCATCATCATCAAGCCTGCCAAACTGCATCACGACTATTTGAAATATCCAAAATATCACAGAACATCTTTAGCGACAAACCAAGGATCATCATCAAATTAATTGAGTTCTTATTTCGGTCGATTCAAATTTAAAAATTTGTAGTTGCGACATGTCATCACTCTCCTTTATTTTAAAAATCAAATCAGGTTTTATCTTTTTCTAGAATAACGCTAAAAGCGGTATCTTCTCCAAAAAAAATATAGTCCTGAGGAATGTTATAGACCTTTTCAATTTTCTCTATAGTTTCATAATCTAACTTACTACTATCTTTTTCATACGATCTTTAAGGTATCTCTGCCCATACCCAGCTTGCTAGCTGCTTCTCTCTGAGACCAACCCTTTCTTGTTCTCAAACTGGCTAAAGTAAATTTTTAAATAATATGGTATTTTTTTCCTTTGTAGTCATATTCTATAACTCCTTTCTTAATTGATAATTTCATTATATACCGCTTTTAGCGTTTAAAGCAACTATTTTAACGCTAAAAGCATGTTTTTTTTCTTCTTTTTGCTAGCATTGTAATGCTTAATGCGTTATTATAATATTATCAAATACACAAGAGGTCTTTAAAAGGAGACGTAAAAAATGAATGAAGATATAAAGATTATTTTTTCTAAAAATTTTAAATAGGTTAATGGAATTAAAAAGAGAAACAGCAACTGAAGTATCTGAAAAAAACAGGTATTGCATACTCAACAGTTAATGACTGGAAAAACGGAAAGAAAATGGCCCGCGGTGGCAATTTACAGAAATTGTCTGATCATTTCGGGGTTAATATTTCTGATTTGACATCAGAAAATAGTGCACATCAGATGATTGTTAACAAACCAGCATTCATAGAACTAAAAGGAAAAGTAGCAGCAGGTTTACCTTTAGAGATGTTCGATGTACCAGAATTAGTCTCAGTTCCTTATGAAGTAAGAGAAAGATACCCTAATTCTTACCTTTTAGAACTTAAAGGCGATAGCATGAATAAATTGTTTATGGATGGATCTTATGTATTAATTTGATCCTTGTGATAATTTAGAAAATGGAGAAATAGGCGTAGTTCGAGTTAAATCATACTGAAGCAACTCTAAAGAGATTTTACAAATTAGGCGATGCTATTATGTTGCAACCTGAATCCACTAATCCAGATCATCAAAATCAAACTTACGATTGTAGTGAAGGTGAATGTGAAAGCATATCAATATTAGGGAAATTAGTTTGGGCTATGACTCCAATTGGTATGAAATTTTAGAAATTAGGAGGGAAAAATATTGGAATTACATGATATTAGATGTCCAAGATGCAAAGTTAATGTACTAGGTGAAGGTTTTTGTCGAGAATGTGGGAGAAGGAATAATATATTCAAATGAAGCAATAGTTACATTAGAAAATAGCGGTTATCAAATAGATGAAAATCATAAGAGTGTTGAAGCTTTTAGGAAAAAGTCAAATTGACCAAAATTCTTTTACAAAGATAGGAAATACGCTGGAAAAATATTGGTAACGGTGGACAAAAAATAGGAGCCACCATGAATAGTTTTGGTAATTCTATGATCTTAGGGTGTACGATACCTATCCTTATTCTTTTTATACTAGGTGCAATTCTGTTTTAATAAAAAGGAGCGATAATATGACTGAAAATAAAATTATTACTTTTGTTATAACAAAGAAATATGAAAAATATGAGGATTTACAATAGGATTAATTCTCCGCATACAAATAACTAAAAAATTTGGAGGATAAAAAGGATGAAAAAGTTATTTCTAGGAATAATAGGGGTCATATTACTATCAGCTTGTAGTAATAATGGGATTAACGAAGATAATGCTGAAAAAAGTGCTAAATATATCAATCAAAAACTTTCTATAGCAAATGAGGTTGAAGAAAGACAAGAAGAATATTTCAATGAAATTATGAACGTATATAAAATTGGGAATTTACTACTGTAATACCAAACAAAGAATCAGGAATTGAACAGATAAATTTCAGTAATGTAGATAAAGTAGATATTTCTAAGATATTAGAATTATTTGAATTCCCAGAATCCGAATCTATTGATTCTTTAATTGAAAACTATTATTACGATATTGCATCAACTGGATCCTATGAAGCAAATGAAGAATTTGTCATTTATGAAGATTTAGGTATTTCTACTTCAGTAAAGAGCGAAGTATTATTAGATGTTTTAGGAGAAAAAACCTTTTATGTTAACAGTTTTATATAACGAAGAAAGATTTGATGAATTTAAATAGAAGGAGTGATAATCCATGACTGAAAACAAAATTATACCTTTCGATATAACAAAGAAATATAAAAAAATATGAGGATTTAGAAGCAGAAGATTTTGTTAACTTTGATGATATATCTGCCCCATTGTTTGATTCAGTCTATGTAGATAAATATAATAACACTGTTGGCAAAACTAAGTCTGGTATAGAAGTATTAATATCTAAAAATAAGGAAGAGGTGGATTAAAATTCAAAGTTTAATTACATTAATTATTGCATGTGGTTTAATTGCAGGAATAAAAAAATATATTTTAGGATAAACGGAGGAATTAATTTTGACTAAACAATTAAGAGATTTTCTTTATATTGACGAGGATATTGTAGAAAATCTATATGCCCAACTTTACCAAAAAGAAATTGTAGAACAAATATTTAATGATTCATCACAATCTGGTATTTCTCAAAATAATTCTGAAACAACTTCATCAACAGATGGTATTAAACCCTCTGTAACAGCTAGTGCGGTAGTTTTAAAAGCACAAATTTCTGGGTCTTCTTCAATTACAGATACAAATAAAACCGCAGTAGTTACTTCAGAATCACAAGGAGTGTCAGAATCAACTAAATTTGCATTAAATAGATTTAAATATTCTGAAGTAATAGATTCTTTAAGAGATAAGGGATTATTAAAAGATAAATATGATTTCCAAAAGTATGATTTTTTAGAAATAGAAAACAATTTCAGATACTTTGATTACGATCAACATACAGATATTTATGATCATGAAGGAATGTTAATATTGCTTTTTGCAAATTATTATATTACTCATGATAGAGAGATTACTTATGATAAGATAATTAGCGATTTGTCAGCTGCAAAAGTAGCTGTTAAAAATATTAAAAAGTTATCTTTCTTCGAAAATCAAGCGGACGCAAAGGAGTTTATAGCAATATATGCATCTTCTCTTAATTTTAGACGTGTTGGATTAGTTAGTATTCATTTAAATAAAATATTTAAAAATAACGTACTATTTTTTTCAAAAGAAAACGATCTGGTAATATGTAATAAAAATTTCTTAAAAACGGATACTTTACTATTAACTTTATCTCAAAACGTTTCTGCTAAAGTAATTGGAAAAGTGATAAATGATCCTACTTTGATAATGGATACAGGAGATGTAAGTAATTACTTTACTGACGATGAAAGACTAACATCAGACTTAATAAACGCAGGTGCAAGCTTTTTAGTTATGAATTATTTACAAAATTTTTACGGCCTAAAAAAAGAACTACCTGTAAGAATTATACAGGCAGTTAGTGTTGAGTATTTTTTAATTTAATTATGCTTCATTTGTTCTCTAATTCTGTGTTGCATCTTTTTATTATCACTTTTCATTTTTTCATAGTCAATTTTATGATTAGCAATTGTGGATTTGTTAAGATTTGAGAATTTTGCATGATGTTTTTCTTTTTCATGTTTTGATACAGCAATCTGATTTAATAGATTTATTGATGTATTTTTAATAGTCTTCATCATGTTCTCACCTCCAAATGCAGTTTATATTACTAACATTTAAACACCACTCTCCCCGACCAAAGTTTGAGTGATGCAACAATTAAGAATCCCTACTAAAGGTCTTTTTTCTGTACCTTTATATTAGCATAAAAAAGTTGTTTAAACCAAACTCTTTTTGTAAGCCCCGCCCGGCGATCGAAAGGAGAATGAACATGGTAAAAACAGTTAAAACAAAGCATCGAAACATTTACAAATATGAAACAAAAAAAGGCAGCAAATACCAGTTGCGGTTTAACGTAACGATTAATGGAAAAAAAGAAGAATTTTCAAAAGGTGCACTAAATAGCATTGCTGAAGCAAAATCCCTTTATAATGAATGGATATATAAAATTGATAATGATTTATTAGAAGAATCACAGTCCATAATTAAAGAGTACACTTTAATTGAATACTATGAAAAAATGAAAGAATTCAAACTAGCTGCATCACTTTGGAATAAGAATACATTGGAAACAAATGACGATAGATTCAATAAAGTGGTAGAGCCATTTGGGGCTAAAAAGCTGTCCGAAATCACAAGAATCGATTACCAAAAATGGGTTAATAATCAGTATACAGAACATGACTATAGTCAAGCAACTGTAGAAGGTTACCATAGATTATTTATGTCCGTTTTGAATGATGCTGTCGCTGAAGATTACCTGGATAAAAACAGACTACTCAAAGTTAACTTAAAAAAACAAGGCTACAAACCTAAGAAAAAGATTGTAAATATTGAAGAGTATTATACTTTTATAGATACTGCTGAGAATGTTCTTCCTAAAGACACTTATACAATGGTTTATCTAGGATCATATGGTGCTAGACGCGGAGAAATATACGGAATTAAATTGAATGCTATTCATTTCTTTGAAAGAGATGGTGTAGAAATTGCACAAGTAGACTTGTTTACTTCAAGAACTAGAAAGTATAAGGAAGGAAGTAAGACTAAAACCGAAAAAGGGGAACGGATAATTATTGTTGATTCTTACGGTACTAAATTATTGAGAGCTCAGATTAAGTATGCAAAAAAAATTAAAAAGAATTTAAAATCTATCTTACATCAAAATGATTTTATTTTTATTGATTCCGAATCAGGCAATCCTGTTCATTTACAAAAAATGAATGAAGCAATGGACATTGTAACAAAAAAATCAGGCGTTAAAATTTCACCTCATATGCTCCGTCATCTATTCGCTAGTGCCTCAGACATAGTTGGAGTTGATGGAGACTCATTGAGAGCGTTTATGGGCCACGAGGATGAAGCAATGACGAAACATTACACTCACGCTACTAAAGAATCAGCTATCAAAGTAATGGAACAAACTTCATCCATATTGCATCCGGCAAGGATTTAAATTTTCAAGTCGGAACAAAGTCGGAACTTTTTATAAAAAAAGACATCTAAGAAGATTAGAACTTCTTAGATGTCTCGCAAACCTTGATATATCAATGCGGCCGAGAAGAGTCGAACTTCCACCAGGGTTACCCTGACCAGCCCCTCAAGCTGAAATATGAATTTTAAATATTCTCTAATACCTTTTAAATCTTGTGTTTATTGAGTTTTTGAGTTTTATTTATTTTATAAAGTGGATATGAATTGATTGGTATTTATTTTCAGTCGGAACAAAGTCGGAACTTTTTAACATAAGTCGGGCGGGCTTATTTTTTTTACATTCAACCAGAAAGGTAATAACTTTATTCTATCATATAACAATCAAAGCCACTTGCCGGCTTAGAAAACACTGTTGCATCAATTAATCATAAGCTTTAGTTCAAAATTAGTGCAAACTATTTATAAATAGTAGTTGATTTAAAAAAGAAAAATGGTTTTCGTAAAAAAAGAACCTTCCTATTATATAGGAGGTTCTAAACCTTAGCGAGTAGGATGATAAAATAATATTAACATAAATAAATCAATTGAGATAGTTTGCATATATTATAAGTAACCCTAATTCACTTACCCTCACCCTTCATCCAGTGAGGGTATTTTATTCTTTACAAACCGAACGTTTGTTCGTATAATAAACACGAGGTGAACGATATGAAAAAAATGAAGATTCAAGAATTCAACCAGGACTACATGATGATAGATGAAAAAGAAATGTGTTTTGAAGAAGCATATCCAACTAGAGAACAATCTGATTACATACTGAGTAAAATTTCTCATCCAGAGATCAAAGAATATAATATCAAATACTCAGCAGACTCAACTGATATTAATCTAGGTGAAATTGGAAAATACAGACTAGATGGCGTTCCATGTGGTTTCAATGCATTTATCATTACTATCGAAATGGAGGAATGATTGTGGATGATATTTGGGGATTAAGTGAATCAGCGTTGCTACTTATTGAGGATAAACTAGATGAACTACTAAAGGAGGAGGAGGATGAAGAATCATGAACGCTGCAATGTTTACTGGTAAAGTTGTTTCGGATGTTAAAGTAATTAACACAAAACATGGTTACCCCTTTTGTTATATTGCTTTAGATGTTAATGGTAAGATTCAAAATTTACTGATAACTGGACGGAAAGCTTTTAAATTTGTATATGAAGTTGAGAATGGTACTGGTTTAACCGTTGATTGTATTATTAATGATCGTAAGCAATTGTTTATTCAAGAATATAAGATTGACAGTCAACCTACTCTTTTAGGTCAATTATGGGATTATAAAGGTAGACGACTACCATTTAAGAAAACTATGTTTTAGAATGAATCAACTGTATTTATTTAAACTTATATTCTATACTTAGGAAATAAATTAATATAGTTAAAAAATTCATTCTTATAAAGTGGGGTATACAACTTGGAAAATACTCAATTAAAAATACTTACTAAAAAACATATTGATAATACTATTTTTTATAGCAACAAATAAAAAAGATGTGCCCTTCAAAGAACTTGAGCTGATTTTAGAAGAAGAAATGTTTATTACTTTATCATTTATTGGTAGTGCTTTAAATAAAATAAATGGTACTGAAGAAGAAAATAAAATTATTCATGCTTTTAAATATGCTTGGAATGTCACAAAACATGCAAAAAAAGTTTATAGAATAAATGATTTTAACTATGATAAAACTTCTATTTTAGGACTTGGAAAAGTTGGTCAAATGCGCCTCGGAAATTATACACCACAACTCTTTTGGAAAGAACTGCCTTTTGAAAAGGGTGGTTTTGAAAATCATCACAAAAAATACATGGATAATTTATATAGTAAAGATATACCTGATAAATTAAATGAAATATATAGAATTATTGATAAATATTTATAGGTTCTTAATTATAAAATAAAAAAGCCACCTCAATTAAGAGATGGCTTTTTTTCTATTTGTTTAGTTCTTTTTTGTCTAATATTATATAATCAAACGAGAGGGAGTTGTTAATATGGATAAAGATGAGAAATTGAGTTGGAAAGAACGCAAGGACCTTGTTATAGAAGCAGGTATAGCAAGTATTCCTACTGTTGGGGGTGCTTTACAAACTCTGTATTTTGGATCAAAAAATGAGAAAAGATTTAAAAGAATAGAAATGTTTTATGAAGAATTGAGTGACGATTTAGAATCTGTTAAGGAAATGTTACCAAATATTTATGATATACCCAATAGAGAAGAATTTTTATCTTTATTAGAATCAATAAACGATGAGGTTGAAAAAGTTAGCTCCCAATCTAAAAGTGGTAATTACCGAAAAGCATACAAGAATATTTTGTTGAATTCTAATAAACAATCGTTTGAAAATGAATCTTTTTTTATACAAATTTTACCTAGCTTAACAGAGCTAGAGATAAAATTTTTGTACTCTCTATATCAAAATAAGAATAATATCGGAAATCCTCAAGAATTTGTGAAAGGTTTTAGCTTCAGTATGGAGTTGGCTCAAGGTAGTTTAAATAGATTAAATAATTATGGTCTTGTTTCAAAGCAGATTAACGGTTTGTCTCTTGGAGGTAGTAATTCTGGTGAAGATGCTATATTTCAAATAAACGATTTTGGTTCAGAATTTATCATGTTTATCTTTGAATAATTCATATTTAATAGCAATAATCACAATAACTAGCCATAACCACCAGTACTTAATCAATAGCTCCCCCTGAGTTAGATGTATTAAATCGCTTAAGAATAACATTGAACCCCTCCTAAATAACCCTATCTCAATCAAGTGATAGGGTTAAGTTGTGTCTATTTAAATAATGCTTCGAATGTTCCTTGTCCTACTAGACCATCTACTTTTAATGCTTTAGCGCTTTGGAACTTTTTAACAGCTTTATCTAATCCGTCTCCGAATTTACCGTCAAAACCTTTTACGTCATAACCTTTACAAATTAATGCAGCTTTGATTAAACGAGTAAGGTTACCATTTGCTCCTTCACGAACCGTGATACAAGCATTTTTTGTTTTTGCTCCCCATAATCCATCAACTTTAAGTCCTGCATTAAACTGGCTGTTCAATTCCATTTGTAATGCTTTAATCAATGCTTTATTTGTTGCGGAACCAGCTAAATTATCAACAATTAGTCCCCCATAAAACCAACGATTCAAGAACATCTGAACACCAGCAATTGATTGAGTTTTCTGTTGTTGTTCCTGTAATTGCTGGTTTAGTTGTAGGAGTAGCTTTGTTTGTATTTCCACCACCTGCAGCTTTGAATCCGTCCACATCTTGTTCCAATAACCATCCAGTAGCAACTTTACCTTTACCAATTAAATAAGCTTTTTTAGAGCGTGATTTAGAAACTGGCATAGAAGCTAATACGTCGTAAACTTGGCCAATTACAAATTTAGGAATAGTTGAACCCGTTTCCCAATGAGTTGCTTGCTTGCCAACTTTAACGGTTTTTCCATCTGGTTGAGGTGTTACTGCATTTGGAACTGTTGCAACCGGATCAGATACTCCTTCGTTTTTTAAGCATTTCTTCAACTGTTTTACCTAGTGACATATACTTAGCAACCTTAGTGATAAAGTAATCCTTAACAGCATTTATTGATTTACCGTGCAAATCCCATGAACGATGTGGACACGACGTTGAAGAAAATTGGCTATGCAATCGAATTGTGTCGCGATTTGGTTTCAATCCATAGTAATGGAAATCTTCTGCTACTTGTCGTAAAGTCATATCTTCATTTTTAATAAATTCTTTATCAGAAATGATTCCGTAGTAACTTTGTACAACTTCATACCCTAGATACCAAGCATTTCCTTCGTTGTTAGCTGTATGCCAAGCTTTATTATTAGTATTATCTGCTCTTAATATAGCAGAACTGTTAATATAATATGGGGCAAACCCTAAATTTAGTTGTCCGTTATTTTTACGAGTAATTAGCCAAGGAGTGTACTGTTGAGGTGTCATTGCGCCGTAATCATTATGAATAACTCCTCCTTTTGGGTTACCTGGACGTTTACCCGCTTTTCCATTTACGATATCATCGCGATTAAGTCTATTTACAGTACCCATTATTTTCCCTCCTCTTTCAATTCAATTACTCCAACTTTGGTGCTGTTGAATGCATCATTCATAGCTTTTACGGATGCTTCAATTAAGTTTTGTAATTCTGCATCTGTGATATTTATTTTATTTTCATTTAATAATTTGATTGCTTCTTTTCGAGCGTTGGCCAACTTGATTGCACCATCTTCATTTTGCCAAATTTGTTCAGCAGCGTTGACAGCAATATCTACTAGATACTGTTTATTTGCTAATTTCTCCGTATTTCCTAACTCTTTTAAATAATTAACAAGCTTAGTAGTTAACCATCCGACTAAAGCGACTACAACTGCAGCCATTCCATTAAATAAAGCATCTTGTATTGCATCCATTATTTATCCCTACCTTCTTTTAATTTGATAATAATTTGTTCTAAATTAAACTTGTCTTTTTCCATGTCTTCAATAATTGTTTCTAATTTCTCGTTTTTGCCTTTTTCCAGTTCCAATTCTGTATAAGCTTCTTTTAGTTTTTTATCTATTCTTTCAATTTCTTTATACGCTCGATCCAGTAAATCAATATTTGTCTTTTCTTTTCCGCTCTTACGTGTAAAAAATGCAGATAAAAGACCAGCAGCTCCTCCTCCTCCAATCAATAAAACAAGTAGTTGTTCAAACGTCATAGTTATAGTCTCCTTTCAAAGAGACCCTCAAACAAGCCACGAATACAAAAAACATGAATGTATGATAAGGGTCTGGATAACCTGTTCCAAAAGCGAATGTTAAGCTAACTATCCATAACCCTCCCCATATGGCGCTTAAGATCCAGATTGACCACTCTTTTAAATGCTTATTGTTTAACAACAAACCTATTAGTTTTATAAGCGCTGCTATTAACAAAATTAAGCCAATCCATCTTCCGGGTAATCTACTCAAATAAGGTTCTGCATGTGCGGTTAAATAATCAGCAAATTTAAACAAAAAAGATCCATGAAGAATGCTGGTAAATGCAACCATAAACCCCCAAAAATCTGATGGTCGTTTGTTTTTAGCTACAATCAATTCTCTTTTTAATCTTGTATTTTCCATTTCTCACCTTCCTTTTCTCAAATTAAAAAGAGCAACCATTTCTGGCCACTCTTAGGTAATATAAAAGGTAGCCGAGTTAACGACTACCTTTGTTAGTTTTTAAAACTTATTTAGATATTTTATCTTCTATCCTCTTATGACTAGATCAAAATCCCTTAGCGTTTCATTATACACATTTGAGAAGTTTTCATTTTCAAAAAAACTTTTTTTCTTCAGACGAGTCTACAATTTTTTTCAACCTTTCACATTTACTCTTTATATCTTCTCCTAAACTTTCTAACTCTTCATAATGATAATGATATTCAGACGGCCTCATGTGTTTCTTTTGTGACTGTAGTTTCACGATTTCTTCAATAATCCAATAGGTAGACCGGTACATATACTCTTTATTTTGTGATTTAATTTCTTTGAAGTTATCCTTAAGTTTCATAACCACTGACTTATTTTCTCTCAATTGAATATTGAAACTATTAAATGTTGCATCATAATTAATAGCTATTGATTTACTAGATAGTCGGTTAGCTTCATCTGACCTTTTATTCGCTTCACTAGATATCTTATTGGCTCTCCAAGCGAAAAATACTGCTACTATAGCAATTGAAAAAGTGAAAATGTCTATCGAGTTACTTAAAATCCAACTTATTATTTTTTCCAAAATATTATCACACCTCTTTTTACTAAGTATAACAATACCTTTTTAAAAAAAGTAGGACTATTTTTTATTCTGTTACAGAAGCCTCAGCAGCCATTTCATCTTCAACTTCATAAACTAAAGCAGTGAATTCAGCAATTATCTCGTCTGATTTGAGCTTTGTTAGCCTCGTATAAGGCAGCGTTTTGTACATATTGATTGATACTTCCTACTCCTGTATCACTAGGAATGGTAGCCGTAAGTTGCATTACATTTTGTTCATTGATCATTGCATTTCCTGTAAGTGTGATTTGTTTTAGTAGTTTTTAACATAATAATTTCCTTCTTTCTATTTTTTTATTTCATTAGTTATTTATTAGTGAGATAATCTCCTTATCAGCAAGTGGCCTGCTGAAATAATTTATAAAGAGGTGATAAATATGGCAAACGTTTACCAAATTCCCCATAAATATGATATGTCCAGATATCATCAAGTAGATACAAAATCACCAGTTAAAACAGCTTTTTCAAATTGGTAGTAATTCAGAACTTAAAGTAGTTTTCGCTTCACGAAAACGGTCTGGTTTACTTTCTCTGATGAAAAGCAACGAGAATTTTGGAGTAGTAGACCCTTAACGGATAACGGAGACAGAACGCTTTCTTTTAACGGTTTAAATTTGTATATTCCATTAGAATAAATTTTTGAGTTTTTACCATTTATTAATGCTTTTTTTCTTTAACACGACCTTCACGGCTACCCCAATAGCTGTGAGGGTTATTACTGTTTTTAACATATTATTTTTTCCTCCTCTTTCATATCTTCTTTAGCTTCAAAAGCTTCTTCTAACAATTCCATTAATGTTTCAAAATCTTCGTCTCTCAACGCTTCTTTACCAGTAAATTCATCTTTTTCTAAAGCATCAAAAAAGGACTTGATTTTAGATTCATGTTCCACCAAATCAATTCCGATCACTTCTTTATTCAATTCTTTTGTTTGCTCATTGGCTTTCTTTTTGAGCTCTGGGTCATCTTTGTATTTATCCAACCAAATTAATTTTCCATTGTTTTTCAGCAAAAGTACCATCGTCTTTTTTCTTGAAATAATCGAACGTATATCATCTAAATCTTCTAAAAATTCCTTGTTTTTTGCACTCAATGTTTTTTGAAGTTTACCTTTACCACGTCTAGCTTTGACGCCCTTGCACCGTGATATTTTCTAACGCGTTATAAACTGGTACTATTTCACTATTTTTTAATTTGATTGTTTTCATAAATTTAAACAGCTCCCTTTAATGTTTTGATTTCTTTTTCTAACACTATTATTTTATTTTTCATTTGCTGAACTTCACTATCTACTTGAATAGCTATATTCATAGCATCGTTTGCAGTGGAATTAGCTGTTGTTGCTAATGAATCAATCGCGATTACTTTTTGATCTAGTTCTTGAACTCCTTTAACTAAATAAGCAGTAATATGACTATCGTATATTCCTTTACCATCTACAGTAGCAACCATTAGACTATCTTCAGCAATAAAACCCTTTTCGATTTCAAAGATACCTTGATTCAACTTATCAATTTTGTTATAAGAAACGGGTCTTAATTGTCTTATGTTATCTAGTCCTCTTTCTAAAGGAACAATATTCGTTTTCGTATCTCGAGAAGATTGTTTAACAAAATCACTCGCTACAAAGTTGTATCTAGTGCCATCTGCTGCGCCAGAAACGACTGCTCCAGTACCTTGTGGTGTAATGTATATATCTCTCGCTCCATCACGAGGAGTTGAAATAGAATTACCAGCAATTCTTAAACTTATACCGGTTGGATGACGCGTTTCATATCCTCCAGATATTACTGTCCCTGTAGCTGTACTATCACCGTATTTAGAAACAATGAATGATCCAGTAGATCCGTGGAAAGCCGTCATGTTTTGCCCTTCAGCTTGTAAACGCATGTTTACTCCGCTTAAATCCTGCGAAACGAATTGGATGTATTGATATGAACCTGGTCCACCACCAATTAAATGTAATGCGGTATTCTTAGAAGTTCCTGTATTACTTGCAAAAGGTTGCAGCAACAATCCCTCGCTTTGATACTTTAAATAACGACCTTGTGCGCCATTTTGGAATCTGATTTTCTTTGCATGAGTTGCAATAAATCACCTGTAGACGGGTTAGTGAAGTTCATAAGACCTGTATTTAAATTCCATGTCGAACTAGCACCAGATACTGTACCAGATGTAATACTGTTTGCATTAAAATTAATCGCATTGAAATTAGCAAAGTTAGCTGTGCCACCAGTTATTTTATCAGCTGTAATGTCTATTGCTTTAACCGAGCTGATAAAAGAAGACTTAACAGTCAATTTTTGAACGACTGCATCATTGATAAAGACTTTGTCAAATAGTCCTGCATCAGCTTTTATCATATCAGTAGTGATAGCATCCGTAATCAACACTTTATTTCTTATGGTTGGGATCTGCATAAACGGCTGATAGTGTTTTAACATCCAAAATATCTACAAATGCACTAGTCATCGTTACATCGCCATCTAGCTGAATCCTTTTACCTTGTAATAGAATCCCTTCAGTAGATACATTGATTTGACTGATTAGCTTACCCGATTCAGCTATTTTGTCCCACGCCAGCCAAGAACCATCCCCATTACTGATTCTTTGGAATACGCCATCCCCAGATGAAAAAGTTTGGGTGATAGCACCACCACTTGAATCATCCCATGGTACTTTTGTAGTTAATTGCCCATAGCTTGCAGAACCATTAATAATACCTACTGTTGTTCTTAGTTTGAATTCTTCGACTGTTTGCTTTGGATAATTTGCATAATACCAGCTAGGAAATTGATTGTCATACCTAGTATCTTTTACTGTCTTATCTGATAAAATAGCTTCTGTGACATCACCTTGAACAACCCTTAGGTTAATAGCACTGTCTAGTTGAGTCATTTTACTGTTATAAGTAGCTGATTCAACTTTCGTACTGACTTGAGTAGCCAATTGAGTGACTTGAGATTGGTTTGCTTTAGTCCCTACAACTGTATTGATTCCATTTACAGTTGCTTCTAAAGTTGTGAATTTCTCAAGCGTTGCATTACCAATATTATTGATTCCTTGCGGTACTCCATTGATTACCTTACTAGCTATTTCAGCATATGGTGAGTCAGTTGACACTCCTGAAATCATTTCTATTCCTGAACCTTTACCAATTCCAGCAATTCCTAATAACGCAAATGGTGACCTATGAATGGGTGTTTGAATCTGAGTACCTGTACCACCAATTCGTTCCAAAGCGATTCTCAGACGACTGGTCGTTATATTTATGGCATCATAAGAGGTTAATATAATGAATACCGAATCATCCAATCCATAGCTTGTCTGCTAGTTGGTTTTGTGCGATGGTATGGTCACCACTATATATGTCGTAAGTCCCATCAAACACAGTTGATAAATCTGTCCTTCTTAGAGTTGTAACCCTCAAACCTATATCATAATGATAAATAGTTTTACCATTTACCATTAAAATTCGGTTAGCCATTCTATTCCAACCTGTACCCCTTATATAAATATCACCTTCTGCCATTTTGGTATTTAAATCTGTACTACTTGTGTAATTAAAGTGCTTAAACCATTAGCTGTAGCATTTAGGGTTGTTTCATTTACATACTTTTTAGCAGCAACCAAGCTGTCTACCTGAGCTGAAGTTAATCTGGCAGCAATAGCTGTTGAATTAGCAGATATTTTCAACTCATGCTGATCTACTACTCCACTAATGGCATTTACTTGTGTTCTCTCAGCTTTAAAACCAACTGTCTGAGTTAATGCATCATAACTAGTTGTAAGACTGTTTACGTTATCCGTAGCTGATTGAGCTTTTGTTAACGCATCGATTGCATTTACTTTGGCTGCATCCACATCCACTCTCATGAATCCAGCATCTTCGATTGCTTTATCTGCTTTTAGTACTGCAGCATTAGCCGAATTAGTAGCTGTAAGGACGTTTTGATTAACAATGAGTAATTGGTTGTCGAATTCTTGTGCTTTGGCTTCTGTGTATTGTTTGGCTTCTTGCTTGGCTGATTCGAAGTCTCGTTCTGCTTTGGTTCGGTCGAGGTCAGCTTGTTCTATTGCAGCTTTAACTTCTTGGCCAATAGCATCCATTCGATTATTAAAAGGATGGGGAATCCAATTAGCAGACTCTTCATTCCATATAAACATGCCACCTTTGTTGTCAAACCAGACATCACCTTCGTTGTAGTCACCTTCTGGCTCATATTCACTGTAAATCATTTTTGACCTAACTGATTGATAATCACGTGTGCAATTGACTTATCTACAGAATTTTTAATATTCGTTTCTACAACTGAGATTGTATTTTGCACGGATCCAGTAAAGTGTTCTAAGGCATCCCCGACAAAGATTTGATGTATCTATTGTTAAAACCATCATACTGATATTTTGTCATACGAATCAGCATATCTACATCGTGTTTTAAATACTTAAGGTTTAATTTATCACCTAAAGCCACTTCAGTTTCATCGACAATATTCGTATCTAACTCAATCGTTCTTGATGGCTTATCAATGTTTTCAGTAGAAAATTTAAGGGTTAACCAGTTTTTCAATTCTTGTTCTGTGCGTATATCGTTATTTGTAAATTGTTGCTCGAATACAATTCCGCTATAAGCATTAATCAATGGGCTATCTACCGTAGTTTTAATTCTTTTAGTTAGTTGTTTCCCATCTGGTCCGTCTTCCGTCCATTCTGACTTTCCGTGAACACGAGTAACAATTCCTTGAATGGATTCTTTATCTACAAAATCAGTTATGTTTTTCTTTTCGTATAGCAATGCATCTGTATCTTTACCAAGCCGACTAACCAAGCGGATGTCATAACCATTAATGATTATTTCGCCACTCCAACGATTTACGATTCTTTAAAAACTTCTAAAGCATCGTATAGCTGATTAGGATCTTCTTGTGCATCCGTTTCATCTCTCACACTAAAATCATGAGCGCTTAAAATATTAGAAGTGAAAGAAAATTTTGTACCTAGTAATAAATTATTTATAAACGCATTTAATGCTGATTGACCACTTGAATTGCTTATTTTAAAGGTTTTATTAGCTTATTCCTTAAATCTGCATACAACAAAGGCCACGCTTCAAATTCAACGTAGCCTAGTCTTTTGTTTACATCCATGATTCTAAATGGCTGCATCCCATCAGGAGTATGAGCTTTAATGATTTTATCTTTTTGAATTAACTTATACCGGTTATTTTCATCCAGTGGATGTTTTCCAGTGACAAAAAATTCATCATTAATTGTTCTGTCTACAGTTACTTCATACGCTTTTGGAAAAGATTGGCCGTTGTATATGAAGTCTGTAGTTGTACTTTCATACAAGTAAATTATAGCCAACCCCACCTTTCTACTAGTTCAATATTCGTAATTCCTGGACCTAGGGTTATTTTCAAACTGCTATCTTCTGGTAACTCAAAAAAATCACCCCTCATAACGCTATTGATAGGTGAATTGTATTGATCATAGATATTCTGCTCTAAAGGTTTATTTTCAATAATGAGTTTAGTAATGATCTCTTTCAAATAAACCGTTTGGCTACCTATCTTTATAGACGTTTGCACGTTACTATTTCCATTATAATAATCTTTGGATACATTGGTGCATTGGTATGATTGACTATTGTAGAACCATTTGTGTACACCTTGTTTTTTGTTCGATCTCATACCCAAAAGGATTCGTCATAAATGTAATGGTTATTCTATAGCCTGCAATATTATCAATTACACTATGGCCAATGTCTACATCTAAAATCTCATAAAAGACATCTGGCTCATCTGCTGCAATCAACTGACCGCTATCCTTTGCCCATAGTTTGATTCTTCTCATGTCCTTTAAACTTGCTGTTGGACAATAAAGCTCGTAAATTTTTTCAATGGGTGACCAAGCATTGACAGTTTCTTTAATGGCACCTGTAGAGTAATCTGTTTCAATCAATTTATTTTTCTTTTTTGCAAAACGAAAACCATCATTCACTTCTACATAAACAGGAAAAGGAAAATCAGCTGTTGATTTCCCATTTACCTTTAATGCATTAATTCCTATCAGCTTAACCACCCCCTTTCATACTCATAATGCTTCCACGGTTAAAATTGTGGTTCATTATGCTATCTACTTCGTCGTAGATACTTCTTCCAACTTCTCTACCACCATTTGAATCACTTGTCCTTGTGCAACTAACTGTATTAGTGCTTGCAATAAATTGTTCGTTTCACTCATGTCAACCTTACTTCCGCCACCTTGTTGATCTAATACTTTAGTACGTTGCCCTTGCGAAATAGGTGT
>NZ_FNJW01000007.1 GCF_900102725.1 Carnobacterium viridans
ATTATATGGGTATGTCTGTGTCGGTAAAAAAATCTACTAAAGAACAAATATTTAAACACAATAACAGAAAATTAAATGAAAAAGAAATGGAAAAAAATTCTCATATTGATACCAATCGTTCTGAAAGAAATGTTGATTTTACTCAAAAGAATTTAAAAGAATTTTACAAAGAAGAATTTGGAGAAGCTTTAGAAAATTATAATGAAAATCAAAAACGCAGTGATCGAAAAATAAAAAATTATCATGACCATATAAAAAAAGGGAAAAAGACTGCTTTACAGCAAGAAATGATTATTCAAGTTGGAGATAAAAATGATTTTACTAGCGAGGAAAACGGGACGAAGCAGTTTCGATTCTGACGGAATATTATCATGATTTTCAACTGCGAAATCCAAAGTTAAAAGTTTATAACGCAGTGATTCATAACGATGAAGCCAGTCCACATTTGCATTTAAATTTGTTCCAGTTGCTGATGGCTATAAACGTGGATTAGAAAAGCAAGTTTCTTTTGATAAAGCCATTACGCAACAAGATCCAACTTTGGATAAAGTGCGTCCTTTTCAAGATTGGCGAGAAAAAGAAGCGTCAATCTTGACTGGAAAATTGCAAGAGCGTGGCCTTGCAAAAAATTTGTTGGCACTAATTTATTATAAAGATGTAAATGAGTTTAAAAGAGAAAATGGCTTTAAGAAGACGAGATAAAATCACTGGAAATGAAAGTGATTGAAAGAAAAAATGAGCTTTCAAAATTTTCTGAAAATATTCCTGATGAAATAAAAAAATATAAAAGTAAAAAAAAGAAGCTGTGACTGAAGTAACGCAAAAAATGTTTGGTAAAGCTGAAATAACAAAGCGATATACAGAAAAATCAGGTCATTGCACCTGAAGATTTTACAAAGATTATGGATTTTGCAAATGATGGGATTTCTGTAAGTAAAGACTATAAACGCTTATTAAAAACGGATATTGTAAAAGAAAATGTTTCTTTTGAGAGAGGAAAATAATTCTTTGGAGAAAAACTAAAGAAAATTGAAGAAGAAAAAGAACAAATGGAGTTTCAAAGTTGGTTGTATGGAGATAAAGATGAAGTTGAAATTGAGAAAAATAAAAAAGAAATAAAATCTTTGAAATCTATAGTGACCGAATTAAAAGACGAAATACATTTAATTTATTCTGGTGCTAGAGATTTATTAGTGTAAATACGAAACGATGTATCTAGCGGTAGAAAGCTTTTCGAATCATTTAAGGAGAATGTTAAAGAGCAGTTTTCATACGCTCGTAAATGGCAACAATTTAAGCCTGAAAAGACTGAATTTGAAAAAGATTGATAAAATTGAAACAGATAAACAACGAAACTCTGGTCGTGATATGGGTAGATAGTTTATAAGGCTAAAAATTGCGTTTTAAGCGATTTTAGACTTTAAACGGATATTTAGCTTAAATGAGTTCTTTTTCGTCGGCAAAGGCGTTAAAAAACACGTTAGAAATGAAAGGCAAGGGCGAACGCAGAGAGTGCATTTACCCTTGCCTTTCATTCTAACGTGTTTAGCTTTTGTTGTCCGACGAAAAGGGCTCATTTATGCGTGTCTGTACCCTGCACCCTTTTTAGAGGCAGGGGTTAAGCGCCCTTGCGCTTATGGGGTTAGGGGCAAGCCCCTTGTACTGTTGTTTTTGAAATCATTAGTGTTATACTTCGTTTATCAAATAAAAAAAGTGCGAAAAAATAGACGAGCAGTGTTAGCGCACTCTCGTCTTGGAATAACAAATCGACCTTGTTATTCATTCAAGCCAGATTATATCATCTTTTCCTTAATTTTTGAAGTGAAGGAAATTAGACTATAAAATCTTCTGTTGCTTTGGATGAATAAAAGGATTTATTCATTCGCTGCGATAGGAGATTTTTTGGATGAAAGAACAAGACAAGAATCAAAGTGGTCTGCCCGTCTACTTGACATACGGGCAACTCGACGACGAAAAACTAGGTGCTCCTAAAAGATACACTTACAAGGTAAAAGGCTATAGTGACGGTACTTACACTGTGATTGAGTACGTAAATGGGCGGTTAAAAACCGACCAAAAACTAACATTTTCTTCGGGGGGTAATTCTGACCTTTCTGACGAAGAAAAAGCAGTGCGTTTAAAAGAATCTCGACTAGCGAATTTATATAAAACTAAAAATAAATTACGTGATTATGCCAAGAATAATCACTTTGATAAATTTTGGACTTTGACATTCGATCCAAAAATTTGTGGAGCTAGTGATGATTACCGTTTTGAAGAAATGCGAAAATGGTTGCGTAAAATGCGGGATAAGTACGGCAAATTCAATTATTTAGCAGTTCCTGAAAGGCATAAAAGTGGGCAGATTCATTGGCATATGATGACTGGTTATTTTGAACCTAAATTAATTGATAGTGGTAAAGAGTATAGAAATATCCCTATTTTAAATTGTCCTGAATGGGAATTTGGTTTTACAAATATCCAAAATGTCCGTTCTAAAAAGAAAATTTCCAATTATGTTTCAAAATACATAACTAAAGATTTAATGGACTCTCCAGCAAGACGAAACAAGAAAAAATATTGGGGTAGCAGCTTGCTAGAATTGCCTGAAGTTTTTTCGATTTCTGAAGAAGTCAATGGACTTCCTGAAGCAGGTTTTGAAAGTGAAGTCTGCAAAATTTATGACATGGAAAAAGCAGACTTCACTAAATATTTTGGAGAAAGAAAAAAGCCCCTTGCCGATTAGGCGAAGGGTTTTTTCTTTTGCTTTTTTTTCGACTGATCTATGAAGCCTAAAGGCGGAATAGTTCGGGCGGAAATCCTTGCATAAGCAAGGATTTCGCCGTCTGCAAGACACCCTCGGAGAGCGTTTTGTTTTGATGCGCCAGTGTCATAACACAGAAAACGTTACTTTTGACAAAGTAACAAACGTGCTATGATGATTGCGAGGTGATTATATGGGTATGTCTGTGTCGGTAAAAAAATCTACTAGAATGACAAATATTAAACACAATAACAGAAAATTAAATGAAAAAGAAATGGAAAAAAATTCTCATATTGATACCAATCGTTCTGAAAGAAATGTTGATTTTACTCAAAAGAATTTAAAAGAATTTTACAAAGAAGAATTTGGAGAAGCTTTAGAAAATTATAATGAAAATCAAAAACGCAGTGATCGAAAAATAAAAAATTATCATGACCATATAAAAAAAGGGAAAAAGACTGCTTTACAGCAAGAAATGATTATTCAAGTTGGAGATAAAAATGATTTTACTAGCGAGGAAAAACGGGACGAAGCAGTTTCGATTCTGACGGAATATTATCATGATTTTCAACTGCGAAATCCAAAGTTAAAAGTTTATAACGCAGTGATTCATAACGATGAAGCCAGTCCACATTTGCATTTAAATTTTGTTCCAGTTGCTGATGGCTATAAACGTGGATTAGAAAAGCAAGTTTCTTTTGATAAAGCCATTACGCAACAAGATCCAACTTTGGATAAAGTGCGTCCTTTTCAAGATTGGCGAGAAAAAGAAGCGTCAATCTTGACTGGAAAATTGCAAGAGCGTGGCCTTGCAAGAAAATTTGTTGGCACTAATTATTATAAAGATGTAAATGAGTTTAAAGAGAAAATGGCTTTAGAAGACGAGATAAAATCACTGGAAATGAAAGTGATTGAAAGAAAAAATGAGCTTTCAAAATTTTCTGAAAATATTCCTGATGAAATAAAAAATATAAAAGTAAAAAAAGAAGCTGTGACTGAAGTAACGCAAAAAATGTTTGGTAAAGCTGAAATAACAAAGCGATATACAGAAAATCAGGTCATTGCACCTGAAGATTTTACAAAGATTATGGATTTTGCAAATGATGGGATTTCTGTAAGTAAAGACTATAAACGCTTATTAAAAACGGATATTGTAAAAGAAAATGTTTCTTTGAGAGAGGAAAATAATTCTTTGGGAGAAAAACTAAAGAAAATTGAAGAAGAAAAAGAACAAATGGAGTTTTCAAGTTGGTTGTATGGAGATAAAGATGAAGTTGAAATTGAGAAAAATAAAAAAGAAATAAAATCTTTGAAATCTATAGTGACCGAATTAAAAGACGAAATACATTTAATTTATTCTGGTGCTAGAGATTTTATTAGTGTAAATACGAACGATGTATCTAGCGGTAGAAAGCTTTTCGAATCATTTAAGGAGAATGTTAAAGAGCAGTTTTCATACGCTCGTAAATGGCAACAATTTAAGCCTGAAAAGACTGAATTTGAAAAGATTGATAAAATTGAAACAGATAAACAACGAAACTCTGGTCGTGATATGGGTAGATAGTTTATAAGGCTAAAAATTGCGTTTTAAGCGATTTTAGACTTTAAACGGATATTTAGCTTAAATGAGTTCTTTTCGTCGGCAAAGGCGTTAAAAAACACGTTAGAATGAAAGGCAAGGGCGAACGCAGAGAGTGCATTTACCCTTGCCTTTCATTCTAACGTGTTTTAGCTTTTGTTGTCCGACGAAAAGGGCTCATTTATGCGTGTCTGTACCCTGCACCCTTTTTAGAGGCAGGGGTTAAGCGCCCTTGCGCTTATGGGGTTAGGGGCAAGCCCCTTGTACTGTTGTTTTTGAAATCATTAGTGTTATACTTCGTTTATCAAATAAAAAAGTGCGAAAAAATAGACGAGCAGTGTTAGCGCACTCTCGTCTTGGAATAACAAATCGACCTTGTTATTCATTCAAGCCAGATTATATCATCTTTTCCTTAATTTTTGAAGTGAAGGAAATTAGACTATAAAATCTTCTGTTGCTTTGGATGAATAAAAGGATTTATTCATTCGCTGCGATAGGAGATTTTTTGGATGAAAGAACAAGACAAGAATCAAAGTGGTCTGCCCGTCTACTTGACATACGGGCAACTCGACGACGAAAAACTAGGTGCTCCTAAAAGATACACTTACAAGGTAAAAGGCTATAGTGACGGTACTTACACTGTGATTGAGTACGTAAATGGGCGGTTAAAAACCGACCAAAAACTAACATTTTCTTCGGGGGTAATTCTGACCTTTCTGACGAAGAAAAAGCAGTGCGTTTAAAAGAATCTCGACTAGCGAATTTATATAAAACTAAAAATAAATTACGTGATTATGCCAAGAATAATCACTTTGATAAATTTTGGACTTTGACATTCGATCCAAAAATTTGTGGAGCTAGTGATGATTACCGTTTTGAAGAAATGCGAAAATGGTTGCGTAAAATGCGGGATAAGTACGGCAAATTCAATTATTTAGCAGTTCCTGAAAGGCATAAAAGTGGGCAGATTCATTGGCATATGATGACTGGTTATTTTGAACCTAAATTAATTGATAGTGGTAAAGAGTATAGAAATATCCCTATTTTAAATTGTCCTGAATGGGAATTTGGTTTTACAAATATCCAAAATGTCCGTTCTAAAAAGAAAATTTCCAATTATGTTTCAAAATACATAACTAAAGATTTAATGGACTCTCCAGCAAGACGAAACAAGAAAAAATATTGGGGTAGCAGCTTGCTAGAATTGCCTGAAGTTTTTTCGATTTCTGAAGAAGTCAATGGACTTCCTGAAGCAGGTTTTGAAAGTGAAGTCTGCAAAATTTATGACATGGAAAAAGCAGACTTCACTAAATATTTTGGAGAAAGAAAAAAGCCCCTTGCCGATTAGGCGAAGGGTTTTTTCTTTTGCTTTTTTTTCGACTGATCTATGAAGCCTAAAGGCGGAATAGTTCGGGCGGAAATCCTTGCATAAGCAAGGATTTCGCCGTCTGCAAGACACCCTCGGAGAGCGTTTTGTTTTGATGCGCCAGTGTCATAACACAGAAAACGTTACTTTTGACAAAGTAACAAACGTGCTATGATGATTGCGAGGTGATTATATGGGTATGTCTGTGTCGGTAAAAAAATCTACTAGAATGACAAATATTAAACACAATAACAGAAAATTAAATGAAAAAGAAATGGAAAAAAATTCTCATATTGATACCAATCGTTCTGAAAGAAATGTTGATTTTACTCAAAAGAATTTAAAAGAATTTTACAAAGAAGAATTTGGAGAAGCTTTAGAAAATTATAATGAAAATCAAAAACGCAGTGATCGAAAAATAAAAAATTATCATGACCATATAAAAAAAGGGAAAAAGACTGCTTTACAGCAAGAAATGATTATTCAAGTTGGAGATAAAAATGATTTTACTAGCGAGGAAAAACGGGACGAAGCAGTTTCGATTCTGACGGAATATTATCATGATTTTCAACTGCGAAATCCAAAGTTAAAAGTTTATAACGCAGTGATTCATAACGATGAAGCCAGTCCACATTTGCATTTAAATTTTGTTCCAGTTGCTGATGGCTATAAACGTGGATTAGAAAAGCAAGTTTCTTTTGATAAAGCCATTACGCAACAAGATCCAACTTTGGATAAAGTGCGTCCTTTTCAAGATTGGCGAGAAAAAGAAGCGTCAATCTTGACTGGAAAATTGCAAGAGCGTGGCCTTGCAAGAAAATTTGTTGGCACTAATTATTATAAAGATGTAAATGAGTTTAAAGAGAAAATGGCTTTAGAAGACGAGATAAAATCACTGGAAATGAAAGTGATTGAAAGAAAAAATGAGCTTTCAAAATTTTCTGAAAATATTCCTGATGAAATAAAAAATATAAAAGTAAAAAAAGAAGCTGTGACTGAAGTAACGCAAAAAATGTTTGGTAAAGCTGAAATAACAAAGCGATATACAGAAAATCAGGTCATTGCACCTGAAGATTTTACAAAGATTATGGATTTTGCAAATGATGGGATTTCTGTAAGTAAAGACTATAAACGCTTATTAAAAACGGATATTGTAAAAGAAAATGTTTCTTTGAGAGAGGAAAATAATTCTTTGGGAGAAAAACTAAAGAAAATTGAAGAAGAAAAAGAACAAATGGAGTTTTCAAGTTGGTTGTATGGAGATAAAGATGAAGTTGAAATTGAGAAAAATAAAAAAGAAATAAAATCTTTGAAATCTATAGTGACCGAATTAAAAGACGAAATACATTTAATTTATTCTGGTGCTAGAGATTTTATTAGTGTAAATACGAACGATGTATCTAGCGGTAGAAAGCTTTTCGAATCATTTAAGGAGAATGTTAAAGAGCAGTTTTCATACGCTCGTAAATGGCAACAATTTAAGCCTGAAAAGACTGAATTTGAAAAGATTGATAAAATTGAAACAGATAAACAACGAAACTCTGGTCGTGATATGGGTAGATAGTTTATAAGGCTAAAAATTGCGTTTTAAGCGATTTTAGACTTTAAACGGATATTTAGCTTAAATGAGTTCTTTTCGTCGGCAAAGGCGTTAAAAAACACGTTAGAATGAAAGGCAAGGGCGAACGCAGAGAGTGCATTTACCCTTGCCTTTCATTCTAACGTGTTTTAGCTTTTGTTGTCCGACGAAAAGGGCTCATTTATGCGTGTCTGTACCCTGCACCCTTTTTAGAGGCAGGGGTTAAGCGCCCTTGCGCTTATGGGGTTAGGGGCAAGCCCCTTGTACTGTTGTTTTTGAAATCATTAGTGTTATACTTCGTTTATCAAATAAAAAAGTGCGAAAAAATAGACGAGCAGTGTTAGCGCACTCTCGTCTTGGAATAACAAATCGACCTTGTTATTCATTCAAGCCAGATTATATCATCTTTTCCTTAATTTTTGAAGTGAAGGAAATTAGACTATAAAATCTTCTGTTGCTTTGGATGAATAAAAGGATTTATTCATTCGCTGCGATAGGAGATTTTTTGGATGAAAGAACAAGACAAGAATCAAAGTGGTCTGCCCGTCTACTTGACATACGGGCAACTCGACGACGAAAAACTAGGTGCTCCTAAAAGATACACTTACAAGGTAAAAGGCTATAGTGACGGTACTTACACTGTGATTGAGTACGTAAATGGGCGGTTAAAAACCGACCAAAAACTAACATTTTCTTCGGGGGTAATTCTGACCTTTCTGACGAAGAAAAAGCAGTGCGTTTAAAAGAATCTCGACTAGCGAATTTATATAAAACTAAAAATAAATTACGTGATTATGCCAAGAATAATCACTTTGATAAATTTTGGACTTTGACATTCGATCCAAAAATTTGTGGAGCTAGTGATGATTACCGTTTTGAAGAAATGCGAAAATGGTTGCGTAAAATGCGGGATAAGTACGGCAAATTCAATTATTTAGCAGTTCCTGAAAGGCATAAAAGTGGGCAGATTCATTGGCATATGATGACTGGTTATTTTGAACCTAAATTAATTGATAGTGGTAAAGAGTATAGAAATATCCCTATTTTAAATTGTCCTGAATGGGAATTTGGTTTTACAAATATCCAAAATGTCCGTTCTAAAAAGAAAATTTCCAATTATGTTTCAAAATACATAACTAAAGATTTAATGGACTCTCCAGCAAGACGAAACAAGAAAAAATATTGGGGTAGCAGCTTGCTAGAATTGCCTGAAGTTTTTTCGATTTCTGAAGAAGTCAATGGACTTCCTGAAGCAGGTTTTGAAAGTGAAGTCTGCAAAATTTATGACATGGAAAAAGCAGACTTCACTAAATATTTTGGAGAAAGAAAAAAGCCCCTTGCCGATTAGGCGAAGGGTTTTTTCTTTTGCTTTTTTTTCGACTGATCTATGAAGCCTAAAGGCGGAATAGTTCGGGCGGAAATCCTTGCATAAGCAAGGATTTCGCCGTCTGCAAGACACCCTCGGAGAGCGTTTTGTTTTGATGCGCCAGTGTCATAACACAGAAAACGTTACTTTTGACAAAGTAACAAACGTGCTATGATGATTGCGAGGTGATTATATGGGTATGTCTGTGTCGGTAAAAAAATCTACTAGAATGACAAATATTAAACACAATAACAGAAAATTAAATGAAAAAGAAATGGAAAAAAATTCTCATATTGATACCAATCGTTCTGAAAGAAATGTTGATTTTACTCAAAAGAATTTAAAAGAATTTTACAAAGAAGAATTTGGAGAAGCTTTAGAAAATTATAATGAAAATCAAAAACGCAGTGATCGAAAAATAAAAAATTATCATGACCATATAAAAAAAGGGAAAAAGACTGCTTTACAGCAAGAAATGATTATTCAAGTTGGAGATAAAAATGATTTTACTAGCGAGGAAAAACGGGACGAAGCAGTTTCGATTCTGACGGAATATTATCATGATTTTCAACTGCGAAATCCAAAGTTAAAAGTTTATAACGCAGTGATTCATAACGATGAAGCCAGTCCACATTTGCATTTAAATTTTGTTCCAGTTGCTGATGGCTATAAACGTGGATTAGAAAAGCAAGTTTCTTTTGATAAAGCCATTACGCAACAAGATCCAACTTTGGATAAAGTGCGTCCTTTTCAAGATTGGCGAGAAAAAGAAGCGTCAATCTTGACTGGAAAATTGCAAGAGCGTGGCCTTGCAAGAAAATTTGTTGGCACTAATTATTATAAAGATGTAAATGAGTTTAAAGAGAAAATGGCTTTAGAAGACGAGATAAAATCACTGGAAATGAAAGTGATTGAAAGAAAAAATGAGCTTTCAAAATTTTCTGAAAATATTCCTGATGAAATAAAAAATATAAAAGTAAAAAAAGAAGCTGTGACTGAAGTAACGCAAAAAATGTTTGGTAAAGCTGAAATAACAAAGCGATATACAGAAAATCAGGTCATTGCACCTGAAGATTTTACAAAGATTATGGATTTTGCAAATGATGGGATTTCTGTAAGTAAAGACTATAAACGCTTATTAAAAACGGATATTGTAAAAGAAAATGTTTCTTTGAGAGAGGAAAATAATTCTTTGGGAGAAAAACTAAAGAAAATTGAAGAAGAAAAAGAACAAATGGAGTTTTCAAGTTGGTTGTATGGAGATAAAGATGAAGTTGAAATTGAGAAAAATAAAAAAGAAATAAAATCTTTGAAATCTATAGTGACCGAATTAAAAGACGAAATACATTTAATTTATTCTGGTGCTAGAGATTTTATTAGTGTAAATACGAACGATGTATCTAGCGGTAGAAAGCTTTTCGAATCATTTAAGGAGAATGTTAAAGAGCAGTTTTCATACGCTCGTAAATGGCAACAATTTAAGCCTGAAAAGACTGAATTTGAAAAGATTGATAAAATTGAAACAGATAAACAACGAAACTCTGGTCGTGATATGGGTAGATAGTTTATAAGGCTAAAAATTGCGTTTTAAGCGATTTTAGACTTTAAACGGATATTTAGCTTAAATGAGTTCTTTTCGTCGGCAAAGGCGTTAAAAAACACGTTAGAATGAAAGGCAAGGGCGAACGCAGAGAGTGCATTTACCCTTGCCTTTCATTCTAACGTGTTTTAGCTTTTGTTGTCCGACGAAAAGGGCTCATTTATGCGTGTCTGTACCCTGCACCCTTTTTAGAGGCAGGGGTTAAGCGCCCTTGCGCTTATGGGGTTAGGGGCAAGCCCCTTGTACTGTTGTTTTTGAAATCATTAGTGTTATACTTCGTTTATCAAATAAAAAAGTGCGAAAAAATAGACGAGCAGTGTTAGCGCACTCTCGTCTTGGAATAACAAATCGACCTTGTTATTCATTCAAGCCAGATTATATCATCTTTTCCTTAATTTTTGAAGTGAAGGAAATTAGACTATAAAATCTTCTGTTGCTTTGGATGAATAAAAGGATTTATTCATTCGCTGCGATAGGAGATTTTTTGGATGAAAGAACAAGACAAGAATCAAAGTGGTCTGCCCGTCTACTTGACATACGGGCAACTCGACGACGAAAAACTAGGTGCTCCTAAAAGATACACTTACAAGGTAAAAGGCTATAGTGACGGTACTTACACTGTGATTGAGTACGTAAATGGGCGGTTAAAAACCGACCAAAAACTAACATTTTCTTCGGGGGGTAATTCTGACCTTTCTGACGAAGAAAAAGCAGTGCGTTTAAAAGAATCTCGACTAGCGAATTTATATAAAACTAAAAATAAATTACGTGATTATGCCAAGAATAATCACTTTGATAAATTTTGGACTTTGACATTCGATCCAAAAATTTGTGGAGCTAGTGATGATTACCGTTTTGAAGAAATGCGAAAATGGTTGCGTAAAATGCGGGATAAGTACGGCAAATTCAATTATTTAGCAGTTCCTGAAAGGCATAAAAGTGGGCAGATTCATTGGCATATGATGACTGGTTATTTTGAACCTAAATTAATTGATAGTGGTAAAGAGTATAGAAATATCCCTATTTTAAATTGTCCTGAATGGGAATTTGGTTTTACAAATATCCAAAATGTCCGTTCTAAAAAGAAAATTTCCAATTATGTTTCAAAATACATAACTAAAGATTTAATGGACTCTCCAGCAAGACGAAACAAGAAAAAATATTGGGGTAGCAGCTTGCTAGAATTGCCTGAAGTTTTTTCGATTTCTGAAGAAGTCAATGGACTTCCTGAAGCAGGTTTTGAAAGTGAAGTCTGCAAAATTTATGACATGGAAAAAGCAGACTTCACTAAATATTTTGGAGAAAGAAAAAAGCCCCTTGCCGATTAGGCGAAGGGTTTTTTCTTTTGCTTTTTTTTCGACTGATCTATGAAGCCTAAAGGCGGAATAGTTCGGGCGGAAATCCTTGCATAAGCAAGGATTTCGCCGTCTGCAAGACACCCTCGGAGAGCGTTTTGTTTTGATGCGCCAGTGTCATAACACAGAAAACGTTACTTTTGACAAAGTAACAAACGTGCTATGATGATTGCGAGGTGATTATATGGGTATGTCTGTGTCGGTAAAAAAATCTACTAGAATGACAAATATTAAACACAATAACAGAAAATTAAATGAAAAAGAAATGGAAAAAAATTCTCATATTGATACCAATCGTTCTGAAAGAAATGTTGATTTTACTCAAAAGAATTTAAAAGAATTTTACAAAGAAGAATTTGGAGAAGCTTTAGAAAATTATAATGAAAATCAAAAACGCAGTGATCGAAAAATAAAAAATTATCATGACCATATAAAAAAAGGGAAAAAGACTGCTTTACAGCAAGAAATGATTATTCAAGTTGGAGATAAAAATGATTTTACTAGCGAGGAAAAACGGGACGAAGCAGTTTCGATTCTGACGGAATATTATCATGATTTTCAACTGCGAAATCCAAAGTTAAAAGTTTATAACGCAGTGATTCATAACGATGAAGCCAGTCCACATTTGCATTTAAATTTTGTTCCAGTTGCTGATGGCTATAAACGTGGATTAGAAAAGCAAGTTTCTTTTGATAAAGCCATTACGCAACAAGATCCAACTTTGGATAAAGTGCGTCCTTTTCAAGATTGGCGAGAAAAAGAAGCGTCAATCTTGACTGGAAAATTGCAAGAGCGTGGCCTTGCAAGAAAATTTGTTGGCACTAATTATTATAAAGATGTAAATGAGTTTAAAGAGAAAATGGCTTTAGAAGACGAGATAAAATCACTGGAAATGAAAGTGATTGAAAGAAAAAATGAGCTTTCAAAATTTTCTGAAAATATTCCTGATGAAATAAAAAATATAAAAGTAAAAAAAGAAGCTGTGACTGAAGTAACGCAAAAAATGTTTGGTAAAGCTGAAATAACAAAGCGATATACAGAAAATCAGGTCATTGCACCTGAAGATTTTACAAAGATTATGGATTTTGCAAATGATGGGATTTCTGTAAGTAAAGACTATAAACGCTTATTAAAAACGGATATTGTAAAAGAAAATGTTTCTTTGAGAGAGGAAAATAATTCTTTGGGAGAAAAACTAAAGAAAATTGAAGAAGAAAAAGAACAAATGGAGTTTTCAAGTTGGTTGTATGGAGATAAAGATGAAGTTGAAATTGAGAAAAATAAAAAAGAAATAAAATCTTTGAAATCTATAGTGACCGAATTAAAAGACGAAATACATTTAATTTATTCTGGTGCTAGAGATTTTATTAGTGTAAATACGAACGATGTATCTAGCGGTAGAAAGCTTTTCGAATCATTTAAGGAGAATGTTAAAGAGCAGTTTTCATACGCTCGTAAATGGCAACAATTTAAGCCTGAAAAGACTGAATTTGAAAAGATTGATAAAATTGAAACAGATAAACAACGAAACTCTGGTCGTGATATGGGTAGATAGTTTATAAGGCTAAAAATTGCGTTTTAAGCGATTTTAGACTTTAAACGGATATTTAGCTTAAATGAGTTCTTTTCGTCGGCAAAGGCGTTAAAAAACACGTTAGAATGAAAGGCAAGGGCGAACGCAGAGAGTGCATTTACCCTTGCCTTTCATTCTAACGTGTTTTAGCTTTTGTTGTCCGACGAAAAGGGCTCATTTATGCGTGTCTGTACCCTGCACCCTTTTTAGAGGCAGGGGTTAAGCGCCCTTGCGCTTATGGGGTTAGGGGCAAGCCCCTTGTACTGTTGTTTTTGAAATCATTAGTGTTATACTTCGTTTATCAAATAAAAAAGTGCGAAAAAATAGACGAGCAGTGTTAGCGCACTCTCGTCTTGGAATAACAAATCGACCTTGTTATTCATTCAAGCCAGATTATATCATCTTTTCCTTAATTTTTGAAGTGAAGGAAATTAGACTATAAAATCTTCTGTTGCTTTGGATGAATAAAAGGATTTATTCATTCGCTGCGATAGGAGATTTTTTGGATGAAAGAACAAGACAAGAATCAAAGTGGTCTGCCCGTCTACTTGACATACGGGCAACTCGACGACGAAAAACTAGGTGCTCCTAAAAGATACACTTACAAGGTAAAAGGCTATAGTGACGGTACTTACACTGTGATTGAGTACGTAAATGGGCGGTTAAAAACCGACCAAAAACTAACATTTTCTTCGGGGGTAATTCTGACCTTTCTGACGAAGAAAAAGCAGTGCGTTTAAAAGAATCTCGACTAGCGAATTTATATAAAACTAAAAATAAATTACGTGATTATGCCAAGAATAATCACTTTGATAAATTTTGGACTTTGACATTCGATCCAAAAATTTGTGGAGCTAGTGATGATTACCGTTTTGAAGAAATGCGAAAATGGTTGCGTAAAATGCGGGATAAGTACGGCAAATTCAATTATTTAGCAGTTCCTGAAAGGCATAAAAGTGGGCAGATTCATTGGCATATGATGACTGGTTATTTTGAACCTAAATTAATTGATAGTGGTAAAGAGTATAGAAATATCCCTATTTTAAATTGTCCTGAATGGGAATTTGGTTTTACAAATATCCAAAATGTCCGTTCTAAAAAGAAAATTTCCAATTATGTTTCAAAATACATAACTAAAGATTTAATGGACTCTCCAGCAAGACGAAACAAGAAAAAATATTGGGGTAGCAGCTTGCTAGAATTGCCTGAAGTTTTTTCGATTTCTGAAGAAGTCAATGGACTTCCTGAAGCAGGTTTTGAAAGTGAAGTCTGCAAAATTTATGACATGGAAAAAGCAGACTTCACTAAATATTTTGGAGAAAGAAAAAAGCCCCTTGCCGATTAGGCGAAGGGTTTTTTCTTTTGCTTTTTTTTCGACTGATCTATGAAGCCTAAAGGCGGAATAGTTCGGGCGGAAATCCTTGCATAAGCAAGGATTTCGCCGTCTGCAAGACACCCTCGGAGAGCGTTTTGTTTTGATGCGCCAGTGTCATAACACAGAAAACGTTACTTTTGACAAAGTAACAAACGTGCTATGATGATTGCGAGGTGATTATATGGGTATGTCTGTGTCGGTAAAAAAATCTACTAGAATGACAAATATTAAACACAATAACAGAAAATTAAATGAAAAAGAAATGGAAAAAAATTCTCATATTGATACCAATCGTTCTGAAAGAAATGTTGATTTTACTCAAAAGAATTTAAAAGAATTTTACAAAGAAGAATTTGGAGAAGCTTTAGAAAATTATAATGAAAATCAAAAACGCAGTGATCGAAAAATAAAAAATTATCATGACCATATAAAAAAAGGGAAAAAGACTGCTTTACAGCAAGAAATGATTATTCAAGTTGGAGATAAAAATGATTTTACTAGCGAGGAAAAACGGGACGAAGCAGTTTCGATTCTGACGGAATATTATCATGATTTTCAACTGCGAAATCCAAAGTTAAAAGTTTATAACGCAGTGATTCATAACGATGAAGCCAGTCCACATTTGCATTTAAATTTTGTTCCAGTTGCTGATGGCTATAAACGTGGATTAGAAAAGCAAGTTTCTTTTGATAAAGCCATTACGCAACAAGATCCAACTTTGGATAAAGTGCGTCCTTTTCAAGATTGGCGAGAAAAAGAAGCGTCAATCTTGACTGGAAAATTGCAAGAGCGTGGCCTTGCAAGAAAATTTGTTGGCACTAATTATTATAAAGATGTAAATGAGTTTAAAGAGAAAATGGCTTTAGAAGACGAGATAAAATCACTGGAAATGAAAGTGATTGAAAGAAAAAATGAGCTTTCAAAATTTTCTGAAAATATTCCTGATGAAATAAAAAATATAAAAGTAAAAAAAGAAGCTGTGACTGAAGTAACGCAAAAAATGTTTGGTAAAGCTGAAATAACAAAGCGATATACAGAAAATCAGGTCATTGCACCTGAAGATTTTACAAAGATTATGGATTTTGCAAATGATGGGATTTCTGTAAGTAAAGACTATAAACGCTTATTAAAAACGGATATTGTAAAAGAAAATGTTTCTTTGAGAGAGGAAAATAATTCTTTGGGAGAAAAACTAAAGAAAATTGAAGAAGAAAAAGAACAAATGGAGTTTTCAAGTTGGTTGTATGGAGATAAAGATGAAGTTGAAATTGAGAAAAATAAAAAAGAAATAAAATCTTTGAAATCTATAGTGACCGAATTAAAAGACGAAATACATTTAATTTATTCTGGTGCTAGAGATTTTATTAGTGTAAATACGAACGATGTATCTAGCGGTAGAAAGCTTTTCGAATCATTTAAGGAGAATGTTAAAGAGCAGTTTTCATACGCTCGTAAATGGCAACAATTTAAGCCTGAAAAGACTGAATTTGAAAAGATTGATAAAATTGAAACAGATAAACAACGAAACTCTGGTCGTGATATGGGTAGATAGTTTATAAGGCTAAAAATTGCGTTTTAAGCGATTTTAGACTTTAAACGGATATTTAGCTTAAATGAGTTCTTTTCGTCGGCAAAGGCGTTAAAAAACACGTTAGAATGAAAGGCAAGGGCGAACGCAGAGAGTGCATTTACCCTTGCCTTTCATTCTAACGTGTTTTAGCTTTTGTTGTCCGACGAAAAGGGCTCATTTATGCGTGTCTGTACCCTGCACCCTTTTTAGAGGCAGGGGTTAAGCGCCCTTGCGCTTATGGGGTTAGGGGCAAGCCCCTTGTACTGTTGTTTTTGAAATCATTAGTGTTATACTTCGTTTATCAAATAAAAAAGTGCGAAAAAATAGACGAGCAGTGTTAGCGCACTCTCGTCTTGGAATAACAAATCGACCTTGTTATTCATTCAAGCCAGATTATATCATCTTTTCCTTAATTTTTGAAGTGAAGGAAATTAGACTATAAAATCTTCTGTTGCTTTGGATGAATAAAAGGATTTATTCATTCGCTGCGATAGGAGATTTTTTGGATGAAAGAACAAGACAAGAATCAAAGTGGTCTGCCCGTCTACTTGACATACGGGCAACTCGACGACGAAAAACTAGGTGCTCCTAAAAGATACACTTACAAGGTAAAAGGCTATAGTGACGGTACTTACACTGTGATTGAGTACGTAAATGGGCGGTTAAAAACCGACCAAAAACTAACATTTTCTTCGGGGGGTAATTCTGACCTTTCTGACGAAGAAAAAGCAGTGCGTTTAAAAGAATCTCGACTAGCGAATTTATATAAAACTAAAAATAAATTACGTGATTATGCCAAGAATAATCACTTTGATAAATTTTGGACTTTGACATTCGATCCAAAAATTTGTGGAGCTAGTGATGATTACCGTTTTGAAGAAATGCGAAAATGGTTGCGTAAAATGCGGGATAAGTACGGCAAATTCAATTATTTAGCAGTTCCTGAAAGGCATAAAAGTGGGCAGATTCATTGGCATATGATGACTGGTTATTTTGAACCTAAATTAATTGATAGTGGTAAAGAGTATAGAAATATCCCTATTTTAAATTGTCCTGAATGGGAATTTGGTTTTACAAATATCCAAAATGTCCGTTCTAAAAAGAAAATTTCCAATTATGTTTCAAAATACATAACTAAAGATTTAATGGACTCTCCAGCAAGACGAAACAAGAAAAAATATTGGGGTAGCAGCTTGCTAGAATTGCCTGAAGTTTTTTCGATTTCTGAAGAAGTCAATGGACTTCCTGAAGCAGGTTTTGAAAGTGAAGTCTGCAAAATTTATGACATGGAAAAAGCAGACTTCACTAAATATTTTGGAGAAAGAAAAAAGCCCCTTGCCGATTAGGCGAAGGGTTTTTTCTTTTGCTTTTTTTTCGACTGATCTATGAAGCCTAAAGGCGGAATAGTTCGGGCGGAAATCCTTGCATAAGCAAGGATTTCGCCGTCTGCAAGACACCCTCGGAGAGCGTTTTGTTTTGATGCGCCAGTGTCATAACACAGAAAACGTTACTTTTGACAAAGTAACAAACGTGCTATGATGATTGCGAGGTGATTATATGGGTATGTCTGTGTCGGTAAAAAAATCTACTAGAATGACAAATATTAAACACAATAACAGAAAATTAAATGAAAAAGAAATGGAAAAAAATTCTCATATTGATACCAATCGTTCTGAAAGAAATGTTGATTTTACTCAAAAGAATTTAAAAGAATTTTACAAAGAAGAATTTGGAGAAGCTTTAGAAAATTATAATGAAAATCAAAAACGCAGTGATCGAAAAATAAAAAATTATCATGACCATATAAAAAAAGGGAAAAAGACTGCTTTACAGCAAGAAATGATTATTCAAGTTGGAGATAAAAATGATTTTACTAGCGAGGAAAAACGGGACGAAGCAGTTTCGATTCTGACGGAATATTATCATGATTTTCAACTGCGAAATCCAAAGTTAAAAGTTTATAACGCAGTGATTCATAACGATGAAGCCAGTCCACATTTGCATTTAAATTTTGTTCCAGTTGCTGATGGCTATAAACGTGGATTAGAAAAGCAAGTTTCTTTTGATAAAGCCATTACGCAACAAGATCCAACTTTGGATAAAGTGCGTCCTTTTCAAGATTGGCGAGAAAAAGAAGCGTCAATCTTGACTGGAAAATTGCAAGAGCGTGGCCTTGCAAGAAAATTTGTTGGCACTAATTATTATAAAGATGTAAATGAGTTTAAAGAGAAAATGGCTTTAGAAGACGAGATAAAATCACTGGAAATGAAAGTGATTGAAAGAAAAAATGAGCTTTCAAAATTTTCTGAAAATATTCCTGATGAAATAAAAAATATAAAAGTAAAAAAAGAAGCTGTGACTGAAGTAACGCAAAAAATGTTTGGTAAAGCTGAAATAACAAAGCGATATACAGAAAATCAGGTCATTGCACCTGAAGATTTTACAAAGATTATGGATTTTGCAAATGATGGGATTTCTGTAAGTAAAGACTATAAACGCTTATTAAAAACGGATATTGTAAAAGAAAATGTTTCTTTGAGAGAGGAAAATAATTCTTTGGGAGAAAAACTAAAGAAAATTGAAGAAGAAAAAGAACAAATGGAGTTTTCAAGTTGGTTGTATGGAGATAAAGATGAAGTTGAAATTGAGAAAAATAAAAAAGAAATAAAATCTTTGAAATCTATAGTGACCGAATTAAAAGACGAAATACATTTAATTTATTCTGGTGCTAGAGATTTTATTAGTGTAAATACGAACGATGTATCTAGCGGTAGAAAGCTTTTCGAATCATTTAAGGAGAATGTTAAAGAGCAGTTTTCATACGCTCGTAAATGGCAACAATTTAAGCCTGAAAAGACTGAATTTGAAAAGATTGATAAAATTGAAACAGATAAACAACGAAACTCTGGTCGTGATATGGGTAGATAGTTTATAAGGCTAAAAATTGCGTTTTAAGCGATTTTAGACTTTAAACGGATATTTAGCTTAAATGAGTTCTTTTCGTCGGCAAAGGCGTTAAAAAACACGTTAGAATGAAAGGCAAGGGCGAACGCAGAGAGTGCATTTACCCTTGCCTTTCATTCTAACGTGTTTTAGCTTTTGTTGTCCGACGAAAAGGGCTCATTTATGCGTGTCTGTACCCTGCACCCTTTTTAGAGGCAGGGGTTAAGCGCCCTTGCGCTTATGGGGTTAGGGGCAAGCCCTTGTACTGTTGTTTTTGAAATCATTAGTGTTATACTTCGTTTATCAAATAAAAAAGTGCGAAAAAATAGACGAGCAGTGTTAGCGCACTCTCGTCTTGGAATAACAAATCGACCTTGTTATTCATTCAAGCCAGATTATATCATCTTTTCCTTAATTTTTGAAGTGAAGGAAATTAGACTATAAAATCTTCTGTTGCTTTGGATGAATAAAAGGATTTATTCATTCGCTGCGATAGGAGATTTTTTGGATGAAAGAACAAGACAAGAATCAAAGTGGTCTGCCCGTCTACTTGACATACGGGCAACTCGACGACGAAAAACTAGGTGCTCCTAAAAGATACACTTACAAGGTAAAAGGCTATAGTGACGGTACTTACACTGTGATTGAGTACGTAAATGGGCGGTTAAAAACCGACCAAAAACTAACATTTTCTTCGGGGGGTAATTCTGACCTTTCTGACGAAGAAAAAGCAGTGCGTTTAAAAGAATCTCGACTAGCGAATTTATATAAAACTAAAAATAAATTACGTGATTATGCCAAGAATAATCACTTTGATAAATTTTGGACTTTGACATTCGATCCAAAAATTTGTGGAGCTAGTGATGATTACCGTTTTGAAGAAATGCGAAAATGGTTGCGTAAAATGCGGGATAAGTACGGCAAATTCAATTATTTAGCAGTTCCTGAAAGGCATAAAAGTGGGCAGATTCATTGGCATATGATGACTGGTTATTTTGAACCTAAATTAATTGATAGTGGTAAAGAGTATAGAAATATCCCTATTTTAAATTGTCCTGAATGGGAATTTGGTTTTACAAATATCCAAAATGTCCGTTCTAAAAAGAAAATTTCCAATTATGTTTCAAAATACATAACTAAAGATTTAATGGACTCTCCAGCAAGACGAAACAAGAAAAAATATTGGGGTAGCAGCTTGCTAGAATTGCCTGAAGTTTTTTCGATTTCTGAAGAAGTCAATGGACTTCCTGAAGCAGGTTTTGAAAGTGAAGTCTGCAAAATTTATGACATGGAAAAAGCAGACTTCACTAAATATTTTGGAGAAAGAAAAAAGCCCCTTGCCGATTAGGCGAAGGGTTTTTTCTTTTGCTTTTTTTTCGACTGATCTATGAAGCCTAAAGGCGGAATAGTTCGGGCGGAAATCCTTGCATAAGCAAGGATTTCGCCGTCTGCAAGACACCCTCGGAGAGCGTTTTGTTTTGATGCGCCAGTGTCATAACACAGAAAACGTTACTTTTGACAAAGTAACAAACGTGCTATGATGATTGCGAGGTGATTATATGGGTATGTCTGTGTCGGTAAAAAAATCTACTAGAATGACAAATATTAAACACAATAACAGAAAATTAAATGAAAAAGAAATGGAAAAAAATTCTCATATTGATACCAATCGTTCTGAAAGAAATGTTGATTTTACTCAAAAGAATTTAAAAGAATTTTACAAAGAAGAATTTGGAGAAGCTTTAGAAAATTATAATGAAAATCAAAAACGCAGTGATCGAAAAATAAAAAATTATCATGACCATATAAAAAAAGGGAAAAAGACTGCTTTACAGCAAGAAATGATTATTCAAGTTGGAGATAAAAATGATTTTACTAGCGAGGAAAAACGGGACGAAGCAGTTTCGATTCTGACGGAATATTATCATGATTTTCAACTGCGAAATCCAAAGTTAAAAGTTTATAACGCAGTGATTCATAACGATGAAGCCAGTCCACATTTGCATTTAAATTTTGTTCCAGTTGCTGATGGCTATAAACGTGGATTAGAAAAGCAAGTTTCTTTTGATAAAGCCATTACGCAACAAGATCCAACTTTGGATAAAGTGCGTCCTTTTCAAGATTGGCGAGAAAAAGAAGCGTCAATCTTGACTGGAAAATTGCAAGAGCGTGGCCTTGCAAGAAAATTTGTTGGCACTAATTATTATAAAGATGTAAATGAGTTTAAAGAGAAAATGGCTTTAGAAGACGAGATAAAATCACTGGAAATGAAAGTGATTGAAAGAAAAAATGAGCTTTCAAAATTTTCTGAAAATATTCCTGATGAAATAAAAAATATAAAAGTAAAAAAAGAAGCTGTGACTGAAGTAACGCAAAAAATGTTTGGTAAAGCTGAAATAACAAAGCGATATACAGAAAATCAGGTCATTGCACCTGAAGATTTTACAAAGATTATGGATTTTGCAAATGATGGGATTTCTGTAAGTAAAGACTATAAACGCTTATTAAAAACGGATATTGTAAAAGAAAATGTTTCTTTGAGAGAGGAAAATAATTCTTTGGGAGAAAAACTAAAGAAAATTGAAGAAGAAAAAGAACAAATGGAGTTTTCAAGTTGGTTGTATGGAGATAAAGATGAAGTTGAAATTGAGAAAAATAAAAAAGAAATAAAATCTTTGAAATCTATAGTGACCGAATTAAAAGACGAAATACATTTAATTTATTCTGGTGCTAGAGATTTTATTAGTGTAAATACGAACGATGTATCTAGCGGTAGAAAGCTTTTCGAATCATTTAAGGAGAATGTTAAAGAGCAGTTTTCATACGCTCGTAAATGGCAACAATTTAAGCCTGAAAAGACTGAATTTGAAAAGATTGATAAAATTGAAACAGATAAACAACGAAACTCTGGTCGTGATATGGGTAGATAGTTTATAAGGCTAAAAATTGCGTTTTAAGCGATTTTAGACTTTAAACGGATATTTAGCTTAAATGAGTTCTTTTCGTCGGCAAAGGCGTTAAAAAACACGTTAGAATGAAAGGCAAGGGCGAACGCAGAGAGTGCATTTACCCTTGCCTTTCATTCTAACGTGTTTTAGCTTTTGTTGTCCGACGAAAAGGGCTCATTTATGCGTGTCTGTACCCTGCACCCTTTTTAGAGGCAGGGGTTAAGCGCCCTTGCGCTTATGGGTTAGGGGCAAGCCCCTTGTACTGTTGTTTTTGAAATCATTAGTGTTATACTTCGTTTATCAAATAAAAAAGTGCGAAAAAATAGACGAGCAGTGTTAGCGCACTCTCGTCTTGGAATAACAAATCGACCTTGTTATTCATTCAAGCCAGATTATATCATCTTTTCCTTAATTTTTGAAGTGAAGGAAATTAGACTATAAAATCTTCTGTTGCTTTGGATGAATAAAAGGATTTATTCATTCGCTGCGATAGGAGATTTTTTGGATGAAAGAACAAGACAAGAATCAAAGTGGTCTGCCCGTCTACTTGACATACGGGCAACTCGACGACGAAAAACTAGGTGCTCCTAAAAGATACACTTACAAGGTAAAAGGCTATAGTGACGGTACTTACACTGTGATTGAGTACGTAAATGGGCGGTTAAAAACCGACCAAAAACTAACATTTTCTTCGGGGGGTAATTCTGACCTTTCTGACGAAGAAAAAGCAGTGCGTTTAAAAGAATCTCGACTAGCGAATTTATATAAAACTAAAAATAAATTACGTGATTATGCCAAGAATAATCACTTTGATAAATTTTGGACTTTGACATTCGATCCAAAAATTTGTGGAGCTAGTGATGATTACCGTTTTGAAGAAATGCGAAAATGGTTGCGTAAAATGCGGGATAAGTACGGCAAATTCAATTATTTAGCAGTTCCTGAAAGGCATAAAAGTGGGCAGATTCATTGGCATATGATGACTGGTTATTTTGAACCTAAATTAATTGATAGTGGTAAAGAGTATAGAAATATCCTATTTTAAATTGTCCTGAATGGGAATTTGGTTTTACAAATATCCAAAATGTCCGTTCTAAAAAGAAAATTTCCAATTATGTTTCAAAATACATAACTAAAGATTTAATGGACTCTCCAGCAAGACGAAACAAGAAAAAAATATTGGGGTAGCAGCTTGCTAGAATTGCCTGAAGTTTTTTCGATTTCTGAAGAAGTCAATGGGACTTCCTGAAGCAGGTTTTTGGAAAGTGAAGTCTGCAAAATTTATGACATGGAAAAAGCAGACTTCACTAAATATTTTGGAGAAAGAAAAAAAGCCCCTTGCCGATTAGGCGAGGGTTTTTTCTTTTGCTTTTTTTTCGACTGATCTATGAAGCCTAAAGGCGGAATAGTTCGGGCGGAAATCCTTGCATAAGCAAGGATTTCGCCGTCTGCAAGACACCCTCGGAGAGCGTTTTGTTTTGATGCGCCAGTGTCATAACACAGAAAACGTTACTTTTGACAAAGTAACAAACGTGCTATGATGATTGCGAGGTGATTATATGGGTATGTCTGTGTCGGTAAAAAAATCTACTAGAATGACAAATATTAAACACAATAACAGAAAATTAAATGAAAGAAATGGAAAAAAATTCTCATATTGATACCAATCGTTCTGAAAGAAATGTTGATTTTACTCAAAAGAATTTAAAAGAATTTTACAAAGAAGAATTTGGAGAAGCTTTAGAAAATTATAATGAAAATCAAAAACGCAGTGATCGAAAATAAAAAATTATCATGACCATATAAAAAAAGGGAAAAAGACTGCTTTACAGCAAGAAATGATTATTCAAGTTGGAGATAAAAATGATTTTACTAGCGAGGAAAAACGGGACGAAGCAGTTTCGATTCTGACGGAATATTATCATGATTTTCAACTGCGAAATCCAAAGTTAAAAGTTTATAACGCAGTGATTCATAACGATGAAGCCAGTCCACATTTGCATTTAAATTTTTGTTCCAGTTGCTGATGGCTAATAAAACGTGGATTAGAAAAGCAAGTTTCTTTTGATAAAGCCATTACGCAACAAGATCCAACTTTGGATAAAGTGCGTCCTTTTCAAGATTGGCGAGAAAAAGAAGCGTCAATCTTTGACTGGAAAAATTGCAAGAGCGTGGCCTTGCAAGAAAATTTGTTGGCACTAATTATTATAAAGATGTAAATGAGTTTAAGAGAAAAATGGCTTTAGAAGACGAGATAAAATCACTGGAAATGAAAGTGATTGAAAGAAAAAATGAGCTTTCAAAATTTTCTGAAAATATTCCTGATGAAATAAAAAATA